>CAZSIH010000027.1:0-8779 GCA_964606925.1 uncultured bacterium | reverse complement strand
TCATCCTTTGGCTAAAATTTCCTCTTTGGATTGTTTAAATTGGATAATTGCCTGATAAATTCCCTCTGCAATATTCTGGCGGTAAGATCTTTTTCTCAGGAGTTTTTCCTCATGTCTGTTTGACAAATATCCCACTTCCACTAAGACGTTAGGCATACTTGCTCCCACCAACACATAAAATCCTGCCTGTTTTACACCGCGGTTTTTCGAGGGCACTCTTTTCCCAATTTCTTCTTGAATTAAAGCCGCTAAATCCTCACTTTCTTTCATGTACATACTTTGTGCCATGGTTGCCATAATAAGATTAGTTCCTTGTAACTTATCATAAAAATTTGTTTTATTATCTTCAAGATTGATAACGGAATTTTCTCTTGATGCGACTGCAATAGCATCCTCAGTTTTTCCCGGACGAAGCAGATAGGTTTCAAATCCCCTGACTTTTTTATTGGGGTTTGCATTCGCATGAATACTGATAAATAATTTTCCTTTTTTTTCATTAGCAAATTGTGTCCGTCTCTTCAATGGAACAAATACATCTTCTTCTCTGGTATAAATCACTTTTATTCGAGAATTTTTCTCAATCAATGAACCTAATCGCTTTGTAATATCCAACGTGATATCTTTTTCCTTTGTTCCTTTCTTCCCTCGTGTCCCGCCATCTTTTCCTCCATGACCAGCGTCCAAAACTATCACATCCAGAAACCAGAGGTTTTTCATTGATTTAATATAGGAACTTTTTTCTATTGGTGTTCTTAATGTGATGACAATCTCTGATGGATTATCCGTTTGGTATATTTCGTGTCCTTCTATTTCAGACCTTAGTTTAAAAGCCAGTTGTGCAGATTCACTTAATTGGTCAGCTGATACTTTCCTCACATTTCCCCGGGTGTATGTTTTTTCCACCTTCTCTGAATCAATTATTCCTCCTTTTATTGTAACATAAAACCAACCATTTTTGTGTTTGAATGCACTAATATGACCCTCCGGAAAATCTTCCCTTGTTTTGATATAAAGAATGGTTCCATTTGCTTTTTCATCAATCTCTACTTTGTTTATATTGAATCCCTTAATATCAATTTCAAGAATCTTTTTATCGGGATTATAATGCAATCCCGGAAATACTGACGATTTTAATATGTCAAAAAATCCTGTTACCGGAAGATAAATATCCGTTTCCGCACGGATCCCGGGATTAGACATTTGATACACATGGTCATCAACAAGAACAAAGCTGGATTGAGCTGAGACCTTCACTCTGCGATTTTCAATATAAAGTACTATTTTCCCTCTTTTCTCGCTATGATAAATTCTGTATTTTAATATTTTGGACAAGTCGTTTGTGGAACAATATATTTGATTTCCCTGCATCAATGTTTTTAATTCTTTAATACCGTTTTGACCAATGGTAATTACTCTGATAGGAGTTCCAAACACATTGGATATAAATATAAAAAGCAGAAATGTATTGAGTAAAAATGAAATCATATACGGTAAAATTATTCCGATATTTCTGTTTTGTCCAAGAAGCCAGTTAAAAACTTGCTTCGATCATAAATGCCCCTTCCCGGTGCGGGACAGAATGAAAGGAAAACTCTTCCCAAATAAGACGGTATCGCATTCCAATTCGGGTTGAACTGCTGGAATAAAACATGCATTTAACCGCAGGAGAATGGCTGTCATAACTGAATACCCGGTTACGCATTTCCCCTGGAAGATTTACATCCCAAAAATAAAGCCGTGAAGCAAAGTCATCACTCTGTGTGATAATCCATTGCACCTCCACCGAAACGATTTTAAATAAAAGAGTGATTTTCTCCTGCACACCTACACTTCGAAAATAATTTAAGTCATTTTCAAATTTTGTCGAGGAGATTTCAAGCTTATTGGTAAAAATATCGTTTTTTGAATAATAAAATGTACCCTTTACAGATTCGCTGTTTTGAAAACTTAAACCACCAGTTGGAAGATAATAGTAATTGTCCTCATTTGATTTCCATGATTGTTTCCACTGAATTCTCCATCGATACGAAGTATGGCGAATTTCCCATCTAAAACCGGATTCAATTCCCATGGTCTTAAAATAAGGCAATGAATCTTCCTGATTTTTGCCAAAAATATCACTAAATACTGTGATTCTGTTTTTGCCTAACTTGATGGTCAGTCCTTGAAATATCCCTGTCTCACCTTTATTCGACCATTCACCAATGGGATTGGAACGATAAGTTTGAAAAATTCCATCATAATGTCGAAATGATAGGAGATACAATCCCCGGTAAACCGGAAGCTTTACCCCCAGAAATATTTTTTTTCTATGTGTACCTTCCCATGCGGCTTCTCCAAAAAAAATAAATACCTTCCCTTTGAATTGTCCTGAAAATGAAACAGAATTAATCATATTTTTATTTTTATTCTGGTTTTTCTCTGACCAGAGAGATGTATAACTCATGAAACCAAAAGAGTATTTCCTTTTTTCCATCATCCAACGGCTGATCAAAACCGATTCCGTCAGGTTGTTTTTCCTTTCTATGGAAGAATATGAACTATGATCGCCCGTATCTGTAATGCTTAGGATACCGATTGAGTCCATTTCGCCATCGTGCAAATTTTGACTCAATGAAACCAGCCATTCCCCCAATCTTGATTCCCAGGTAAGCCCTACTCCTCTGTAACCCCACGATTCATGACTTGATTTATAAGATGCTAATCCTTTTCCCATCCTGCTGATGGAAGAAACTGCTTCAAATGATTTAGTCACGGGAAATGTTCTCCACGATATTAAACCAAAACCGGATATTATTTGGTGGTCCCCAAAAATCCACCTTCCATTGGAAAATTTCCCTTCAACAAAACCTGAATATCCATCTATGATGTTGTGTTCTCCCGGATCCCGTTCCACTGAGAATCCCCCTTGCAGAACGTCAGATCTTATCCACCCAATCCACCTGTAACGAAAATCATTAGTTTCAGTGATTGTTTGTTTTATCCATCCGTTATCATTTTTAATCGGTTTTTGTTTTGAAAGTTGAGTCAGAATAATTATCAATGTCTCCGATACATCAGGATTCTTAGCAAGCTCAGAAAGAGTTTTATTTTTTTTCAAATAGTAATTATCCTGTGTGGTCAAAATCGATAATTCTGATAATTTTTGAATCAGTTGACCTTGGTTTTTTGGTGAGAGCAAAAAGATTTCTTCCAGAAGTGCGATGTCTTCATCCGGAATAGGATTTTCCGGATCTACTCCAATTTGATCCAGTAACTGGTCTGTTTCCGCCCTAATCAGGCAAAAACTGATCAGTAAAAAAATGAATCCCTGCTTGAGCAGTATAACGTTGAATCCGTGGAAAATATTGTAAACCATACTCAATTGTCCCATATTTTGAATGTATTACTAACCCAAATGTAGGGGTTCCTGTGCTGGATTCAAATCCCGTTGCTACCTGAATGGATGAATTGAGTTTCCATGAGGATCCTATTCTGATAGTTGATGAAATTGATAAATCCTGTTCCCACTCCATATAAAAAAATATACTGTTTTTAAAATTACCCGTAAGATTTGTAGTGATTACCTGTGGTAATGACTCTTTCGATTTCCCGATTTTTGGTGCATTTATATTTCTGAGGGACGTTCCCCAATTCCAGGCATTGCTGATTGGGTAATGCCATGAAATCGTTAGTCCATGGGTTTGAGCTGTGCCATATCCTGTTATATTCAGAGTGTACCATGTTATGTTAAGACCAAAATTTACTTTCTTAAAAAAACGTTTCCCTGCAACAAAAGAAAAAGCTGACTCATTATAGAGTTTATTCCCAAATCTGCTTCCACCAAGTGCCCATGCCCAATGCCCAACGGTTGAGTATGCTGACCAATGGGTTAGTTTCAATCCTGAAATATTGAAAGCGGTTTTGGAATAAGCCTGAAGCTGAAATTGCCCTCCATTAAAAATTGAGGATGGATCGCTAAAAATATTAACAGCATTTGAATTTAGACTTAAACTCCTGTTTCCAGAACCAAATTGGAGTGCGGTTGTAGGTTTAAGCTCAAAAGCAGAATATAATGGTTCAATAAAAACACAAAAAAGGGGAAGAATAAAATGACTGGGTTTCATCACCAAAATAAGAACGCCCCGTTTCCGGGGCGTTCACCATATTGAGATTCGGGTTATTTCTTCTGGTACCACATATACATGATCATCAAAGCAAGGAGACCTGCTATACCTCCGTCTCCAAACTGTCCGACAACGCGACCAATACCTTCGATAACTCCAAAAAAGTCATCAAATAATATCCCGACGACCACGCCCACCACTATCAACGATTTCAGTATTTCAGTAAGTTCACCTAGCCACTTATTAATAAAATCAAGTGCATTTTTCATTTTTCCTCCGTTAGGGTTGGTTCAAGATTGTGGTTTTGTCTGTTTTCACGTATGTTTCCTACAGAAATGATACGAGAACCAGAAGCGCTAATAGTCCGGCAAAGCCACCGCTTAGGAATGAATCAACTAGATTTATGATTCCATAAACCGGATCAAACCCAGTATCATAAACGATATTCGCAAAAACGAATAATACGATTAGACCTTTGATCAGGCTTACAATTCCGCCAACTACATTCTCTACGGTTGAACTTATATCTGCCATAAGTGTACCTCCTTGGTTTATGTGTAGTAAATGAAAAACGGGGACACCTGTCCCCGTTTATTTCAAAATCTAATGTTTTTTATATGTTTTGTGCTCAGAGTTTATCTCAGAGTATTCGCTAAATTTACACAAAAATATTTATAATTCAATTAAAATATTTTTTTGTCATAAAACCAAAATTTTGATCACAAACTGAACCGGTCATGGTATCTTGGTAAATTATAATTGTAAACCAATTATTTCATTAAATACAGTTTCAGGTTTTACGGAATTGGTACACTCTCCGCATAAGCGCCAGTGAGCATTTTTGTGGTTACATGGCTGTTCCGGGGTAATAATTGTTGATCCAATAAATTTTGGTTTCGTCAATTCCGGATTTTGTTTTCCAAAAATTGCAAGGGACGGAATACCCAGAATACCAGCTAAGTGAACTGCCATGGAATCCATCCCAATTAATGCTTTCTGATGTTGAAGCCATTTTCCAATACTTGCAAGGGAACCTGAAAATATAAAAATGTCCGGAAAAACTTCTGATATTGCTGTAATAGTTTTTACTGAATCATGAGTTTTTACTACAGCGATCTTGTAGGAATGATCCAATAGTTTTGCAAGTTTTATCCAATTTCTTTTTGACCACCGTCTTTCTTTATGATTTGCACCTGGATGAAGGACAATAAATTTATCTTCATCATCTTCGCCATTTTGTACTTTAATGGGTGAATTGTCAATTTTTTGATTCAAACCAAATGATCGTAACAATTGAATCGATCTGTCTCTTTGGTGAATCCTGAAAGGAAAAGGAAATGGATGAGTGAGAAAATAAGCTCCTCCTGTTCCATTAAATCCTAATCTGAATTTTGAAGCGGTTTTCCATAAAAATATTAGATTTCTGAAATCTCCCTTGAAATCGATTCCCAAATCAAAGTTCTCTCTTTTGAGCTTTTTTGAGATATCCCATACATCCCGATAATTCATTTTATCCGATTTACCTGTCCACGGAAAGTCAAAAGAAAATATCCTGTCAGCAATTTTTAAAACTGTAGCTAATTCTGAAACAGTTGAATTTGTTACTAAAGTTAATTCAGCATCAGGAAATGATGATTTTAACAGACGTAAAGCGGGAATGATCATCAACACATCTCCAATACAGTGATATTCCGTAACTAATATTTTCTTAATCTCTTTTTTTTCAATATCGGAGGGATTGGATGAGCGAATAAAAATCCGTGCAAAAGGATAAAGCAACGTGCTGATGCATCGGGAGAGAAACAGATTCCATGGATGATAGATTTCCTGTTTCAAACGGGAAGTCCTATTTTCCTGTAATTGGTGTATAAAGATTCTTTCACTGCTGAAAAATGATGGTATTTATCCACCCAAATTTTCCCTTTTTTCCCATAATTCAAAATTTTGGTTCTGTCATAAATCAACTGTCTCAATACTTTTTCTAATTTCTTCTCATTTATATTTACAAACGGATGATCAGGGAGAAATTCACAATATTTTGAGTTCATTTCTGTCATTGTGCAAATTCCCATAGAAAGTGATTCCACGGAATTCATTCCGTATCCCCAGCCGCCTTTATCTCCAATCTGATCTATGAAAATATCCGCTTCTTGTTTACGTTGAATTGCTTCAAGATGTGGGAGATTTTCTATTAAATCAAAATGAATTACTCCTTCTTCCTCAAATTTCCTGCACAGATTAATAATTATATTTGATCCTTTGTAATATCGGTTTGTCGGAGCATGAGCAATCCGAATTGTTTCGTTTAATTTAGTTTTTGGAGGAAATGATTTTGTATCAAAAGGGAGAAATATATAATGAATGTCTGGATGCTTATCCAATAAATCCAATTCATTGGTGAGGTTTAAATCAGATTCTTTATCAATTGCCGGCATGACTCCCCTTGTTCTTAAGTCCTCTCCGTGATAATGACAAATTATTTTACATCCATTTTTTTTTAATGCTTTAACAAAAAATTCGTTCTTTAAAAAGTCCATACCACTTTCAAAATGAACTACATCAAAATTCATCAAATCAAACTCTTTTATTGCCGACTCTACTTTTGAACACCATAGCCAGTCTTTAAATCTTAAAAAAGCAGCATCTAATATTCCTTCAGGTTTCCACACAGGAGGGGAACCGGATTTTTCCTTTTGGTATCCTTTATTGCCCCTGTACAGTTTGTAAACCTGATGACGTAAATCAGCCATCCATTTTTTAGTAAAATTAAATGGAAGATCAAGACAAATATCTTCACTAAAATTCTTTGGGGACCTAAAAAAAGTAAGTGTTCTACAGAAATGACCATTATTCTCATGAATTGTCTTCCACATGGATAAAGTTCCAACGGTGTTTTCAGGGGAAATGTAGAGTATATTCATTTCATCAACTTTTCATATGTTTCAATCAATCTATGTTCAATGGTTTCCCAATTATATTCCTCAATAATCTTTTTATAATTTATTCTTAATGATTCGTTAGTATTTGCATGGAGTGCTTTTACTAAACTCTGACTTAGATTTTCAATATTACCCGGTTTTACAAGTAATACTCCTTTTACATTGTATTGTTTCATAGGTTGAAGGTCTGATGCTACGATACGACATCCTGAAGCCATATATTCAAATAGCTTTGTTGGTGTTCCCAGTCGGGTAAGCGGATTGTCAAGAAATGGTATCACGCCGACTGCGCTTTCCCCTAAATATTTCCAGATTGTTTTATGTTTAACCTGTCCATGCCATTTTATGTATTGATCAAGTGATAACTGGTTGATTAATTCCAATATTTCAATTTGATACTTTTTTGTACGAAATGAACCAAATAGAGATAAGAAAACATCAGGGATTTCTTTTGAAACTTCTGAAATGGAATATATCAATTCAGAAATTCCTCTTTCTGGTCCAAGATGCCCATTATATATAATGGTGTTTCCCCGATTAAAATTAAAGTTAACCGGAGGTATTAAATTTAGTGCAGGAAAATTTTCCAGAATAACCGGATCAAATCCTTTTTGATGATACCCGCAATTCAAAATATTGGGACTTGCTAAAATAATTTTATCTACCCAAGGTAAGAACTGTTTTTCCTTTCTCAGCCAATTGTTTTTTCTTATCCATTTTATAAAATTATTTCTTTTTGAAAATGTGTGGATTAAAGACGGAAAATCTTCATGTACATCATAAATTACATTTATATCAAATCGTGTTTTTAATAATGAAACCAACTGATATAATACTGGTTCATGAATGTGAAATATTTTTGGGGGATTGTTTTCAGAAAAAAAGCTGACTATTTTATTTATAAATGATCTTAGTGTTGTTGTTAACGGGAAATTAATATGTGTTAAACGGGTGTCGGATAAATTTATTTCAGATTCAGATCGAGTAAAATATGTAATCCGATACCCATTGTTTATCAAAGATTTGATTTGTCTGTGATAAATGCGTTCATCATCAGGAAAATGTTCGCATGAGACAACCGCTATCAAAATAATTTTTCTTGAATCAATTTTTTCTCAGATTTACCGAGAGCAAGCCAATACCAAACTGGAATAAATCCCACGGTTAATATTATTTGATTCCAGAGTCCTCCTGAAACAATACAAGCAAGACCAAAATAAATAATGGGTATAGTAAACCCTCTCCATGAAAACGGAATGGGATAATGAAAAATATTAAAAACATAAATACTGATTGCGATAATACCATGGGAAAAAACCGTTGCCCAGGCAGCTCCCAAAACACCAAATTTTGGAATCAGAAATAAATTCAACATTATATTAGATACAGCTCCCAGCCCTCTAAAAATTGGTACCCACTTGGTTTTATCGGTTGCATACACACCGGGGAGCTGAAGGACATACATCCCTGAAAAAAAATAACCGAGCATAATTACAGGAACAATTTCAGTCGCTTGCCAAAATTCTCTTCCGAAAAAGGATGAATTTCCAAATTTCATTCGGACTATTGTGTCTATCCAAAGTGTAATACACACCATGAAAAAACAAATTATTCCGTTAAATATAGATGATATTTGCACAAATTTTCTCTGGGCATATTCCGTATTATTTACTTTAAGAAAATAAGGTGTCCATCCCATATTAAAACTGAGAACCAAAAGGGAAATAAAGATGC
>CAZSIH010000026.1:0-21172 GCA_964606925.1 uncultured bacterium | reverse complement strand
TAAGGAAAAAAGACCCTCCTTTTTCAATTGGAGTTAATTGTCCTGTTCCGGTGAGGAAAAAAACTTTACCTGTTTCCATATTTATAAATTTCCAGGACTCCTCAGATCTGACGTCAAATTGTACGGTTAAATTTTCAACTTCACTCATAACCTCAATGTGGCACTCATCTGCACACACTTTCCAATCACCGGTAAAGCGTACGTCATTTCCACCCGGGGGTTTTGGAGGCAGACTGTAGCTGAGTTTTTTTTCTTCAGATATTATTTCACCAAAATAGAGTTTTTGGTTTGCAATAATAATTGTATTGAGATTTTTCAGCATTTGGGTCTGTTGCACTTTTCCCGTCCTGACTGTATCAGAGATCGTAATTTCCCCGTTCGCTGTACTCCGTAACCAATATCCAAAACCCGGCTCAATCGTATCCGCTTCAATATAATTTTCGTTAAATCCATAAAGTGTTCCCGGGATGATCAACTCATCCGGATCAATAATATTTAACACTGATACTTCTGTTGATATTCCGGACAGGAGATTCCAACCCATGGAAAGAAAAATTGTTACTTCATTAAACGGCAGTCCAATTATAGGGTTTGATCCGGCACTGGGAAACCTCAACCAATAGCCATTTCCAATTATTAAATCTGTTTCGCTTTCATATTCTCCATTTTCGGTAAATGAAAAAAGTGTTCCGGTTATGGCATCAGGAAATACATACTCATAATTTGGATTGGGTGCTTCGAGAGGTAGTCCAACTAAATTCCATGAGTCCAGGTAGTCAATATAAATAATCTGATTACCGGGACCAATATTATCGAAAATATAGATATCATCGTTGCCCTCATCAATTCCGGTGAGATCGAGATCACCATCCCGGTCTCTGTCATGCAATGTGGCACAGGACGCCCTGTTTTGAGAATATAAGATTCGAGGATTTTCAAAACTTCCAAATCCATTATTCTCATAGATCGTCCATGCTCCGAAATCATCTTCATCAGAAAAAAGTAACTCACGATTATCATCATGATCATGGGCTATACCCAGACTGCTTGTAACCAGATCAAGATCACCATCTCCATCAATGTCCCCCAGATTGATATCCAATGGGAATCCCACCACAGGGTAGAATATTGGAAGAGATAGATTACCCTGACCATCCCCGAAAATTACCGCTGCCTCATCTGTGTAGGAATTAGCGCTCACTACATCAACATGGCTGTCACCGTTCACATCACCGGTAACGATCATCCAGGCGGAACCCTGTAATGCAATGGATGATGAAGGGATCAGTCCTCCATTCCCATCACCCAAAAGCAGTAAAATCTCTTCGCTTTCATAGGTCCCGACAAATAGATCCATGATTCCATCCTCATTTGCATCACCACAGGCAGAGGAGTTTTCCTTTCCCCCTCCAATCTCTATTGGAATTCGGGTAGTAAATATTCCTTCCCCAATATTCGGAAGAATGGTAATATTATCCCCATCTCTATTGGTTGTGATTATGTCAGAATCTCCATCAGCATCCAGGTCCATCACACTGAGACCCCGAACGCTTTGATCTGCTTCATAGCATACAGACTCCGAAAATGCTCCAAGCCCATTCCCCATGAACACACAAATAGTATTTGAAAGTGTGTTTCCAACCACAAAGTCCAGCAGTCCGTCATTGTTGAAATCTGCACCATGATTTGTGCTGGGCCGGGAGTTATCCGGCACCGGGTAAATTTCGAATTCGGCGTGGTTGTAATTCCCTGTACCATCATTGAGCCAAACTCGAATATCATCAGATTTTTCATTAGGCACTGTATAATCGTGAAATCCATCACCATTTAGATCTCCGGCATAAGAGCCATAAGTCTGAATCCAACCCTCGCCCTCAAGTCGGGTGGAAAACATATCAATCTCCGCAAGGTCAAGTGATCCGGATCCGCTGGCTGTCCAAAATTGCCAGGCATACCCATGGACAAGAGGATCACCAGCAATGCTCAATACGTTTTTTGAAATAGTGATGGTAATATGTTCCCCTGCAGAAAATGCATTTGCCGGAGCAAATCGTACTCTTTGATCTCCTTCTTCCAATGTAAATATTCCCGGCATGATGCCAGCCCATTGACCAAAGACTTTTATTGTGGAGTTGTTTATTGTTGACGGATCTACTGATTGATCAAAATCAACAATAATTTCTCCATCCACCGGAGCTATGATAAATTGAGGAACAGGTGAAACAGCCGTAACTCTGAAAAGAATCTCCTCTGGATTGATAGTGATAGTCACCTCATCAAATATTTCTGGAATGATGGGGTTATTGTTCCTGTCCACAAGCAGTAACTTGATCTCATTGACCCCTTCCAGTAAATTTGCAACGGTAAGTGCTTCCGCCGTATGGTAATCAGCCGTGAAATTTCCGTTGGTAAATAATTGAATAGACCCATCAGAATAGAAATCATCACCGGGTTCAAAGTCAGTGAGTTCAAAAACAACTTCCCGATATCCCGGATCAAAACTCTCTCCCTCACCGGGGCTGGTAATGGTAATTGAAGGAAGCGGAACAGACAGGGAAACAGGAATGCTTCCGGTACCTCCATTGCTTGAAATGAGGATATTGGAAAAATAATTTCCTTCAGTCAACTCCGTACTGTTAAGAATTACATCAACACTTTGTCCGGTTCCCTGCTCGATCTCTCCCTGTGTTGGGGAAATAGAAATCCAATTCGTTGTTCCCGTACTCAGGTGTACTGAAAGATCATCGTGTACATAATCGTTGTTTGTGTATGCCACCTGAAGACCGACAGTCCCAGTCTCATCCTGGATACCGATCGTTGCTGAGTGAGTCCCTGTGATCTCAGCATAGTTAATCTGAATGTCACCGTATGGATAAAGAACAATCTGAAAATCATAATGGCTTTCTTCGTTGTCCGTCCACCAGTGAGCAACGTGATCAAACCACACCACCAACCGCTCAGAATTGGAATGAGTATAGACCTCTCCCGAGCAGTATTCATTACACTCATCATTCACGGGATTCAAGTCATCCCAAAAACCGAAGATAGCAGGGCGAGGTGCTCCAGTTGAAGGAATTCCCACGTTGTTCCATTCAGTATTATCACTTCCAAAACCAACCCATCCGTTTGCATTCACTATACACTGTGAATAGGTTTCACCGTAAAATGGAAATTCAAAACCAATGTCAATGGGATCTCCGGCTTGATCATTACCGGGAAAAGTGATTTGTGTGCCAATACCGGTTATATCAATCCAATCAGAAGAAATGGTGTGCTCATCATCAGAATCTGCCCAGAAATATCCTCCGCCATCTGGTCCTCCTCCCGGATCTTGAAATGGCGATACGGAAAGGTCAAATTCCAGCATTGACCCCTCCTGTCCTATATTGAAAAGCAAAATGGAATTAGTTGCGGTTTGATCAGGATTGAGAAAAGAGTTTATAAACTGAGGTGAATAAGCAAGCATCGGCTGAGGAGTTGCATCCACATATACATTCACTTCAGCGCTCCCTTCTCCCCCGGCATCATCTGTGATAACATAAGTAAAAATGTCTGTTTCACTAAATTCCTCATCCGGCGTGTACAGAATCACATCATCCTGAATCACAGCCGTTCCATTATTTGGTTCAGAAACCGAAGAAATGTAAAAATCATCACCATCAAAGTCGCTGTCGTTTGTGAGGACATCAATACTGATAGAAGAGTTGAGAGGCGTTACGACAAAATCGTCCTGGGCAGTGGGAGGATAATTGAAGCGGTAGATCTGTCCGTCAAAGGAGCAAATATAGATCTCATCATTTTCATCAATTCCAAAGGATGAAATGTAATGCGGTGTGTCCAGAAGAAGTTCGTTTAAAGGTGGTAATCCTCCGGAGTACTGCAAAGCCCAAATTCGTCCCGTGCAATAATCACCATAAATATAACGCCCATAAAAATCCGGTATGCGGTTCCCACGATATACGAATCCTCCTGTGATTGAACAATCTCCGGCATCCTGGTTGTACTCCCAGATTGGGAGTTCCAGTCCCGTTTGATCACAATCAGTGGGCGGATCGTAGCAGTGTGCTCCTTCCATTGTATTCCAGCCGTAATTAAGTCCGCTTTCTACGATATCAATCTCTTCCCATTCGTATTGTCCAACATCCGCAACCCAAAGCCAATCGGTCACAGGGTCAAAGCTGAACCGCCATGGATTTCGGAGTCCCCAAGCGTAGATCTCCTCCCTAAATCCCTGAGTATTTCCCGCAAATGGATTGTCATCGGGAATGCCATAGTTTTCACCGTTTTCCGGATTGTCAACATCAATACGGAGAAGGGTAGCTAACAGCGTCTCAAGATTCTGCCCGTTTTCCTGCGGATCACCTGCAGAGCCTCCATCTCCCATGGCAATATAAAGATAATTTCCATTTCCGTCTTCCGATTCCGGTCCAAACTGGATCTGCCCGCCATTGTGGTTCGTATAGGGCTGATTGATCTCTAAAAGGATAAATTCACTGTCAGGAATTGCGGAGTCCGGATTTTCCGGATTCACAGTATAACGGGCAATGACCGTTCGTCTTGGATTTCCCGCAGTATAATCAACAAAAAAGTACCCGTTCTCTGCGTATTCCGGATGGAATGCAAGTCCTAAAAGTCCCATTTCATTCCCACTATTATTTACCCTGTCCTCGATGTCCAGGAATACGGATGCCCAGGTGACATCGGGATCGTTGGGAAAGACATAAATGATCCCCTCCTGTGTCACCACAAAGATGCGGTTAGAATTATCAGGAGAGTACTGAAGGTCTACCGGTCGGTCAAAGTAGAGATTTGGAAAGGCAACTTCAAGTTGAATACCTGAAACCGAGATAGTAAAAAACAACAAACAAAAGCAACATTTTAATAAGAGAAATTGCATCAGCACAGAAATGAAACTACTCCATTTTCAGTTATTAAAACAACATTGGTTAGTCCTACGATGAGATACCCAATATTTACTTTTGTTTCAGCGGGCAAGCTCTTCTGAGAAGGAAAGGTGCAGGGTGGGTTTACCAGCGGAAACCTTGATGTAGGTTGGGGTGATTTATTTTTATCATTCACAAACATTTTCTGGATACTTGCCGGAGTCTATCCCGCACTTGGAGCGGGGCAGGTATGACAGCAAGAGTTTTTTATAACAATATTGTAAGACAATCATCCCTGATTGTCAGTTTCAAGCGTTGCTTGACGTGCGCTGTCATGCTGAGTAATCTTGACATTTTTGTCAAGATGTTATCGAAGTGTAAAATACATTTATCCAACTCACTCTACGATAACGTCCCGATTCTCGGAACTACCCATAGAAACGTATTTTTTGCACCTTTGAAAAGAGCTTTGTATTCTTTACTTCAACAACACCATTTTTTTAGTCTGTACAAATTCCCCAGCCTCAATCCGGTAAAGGTAAACTCCAGCACTTACGCTTTGGTCCTGATTGTCTTTCCCGTTCCAAACCACGGATTGAAATCCTGCAGTCTGATGAGATTTCACTAAGGATTTCACTTCTTTTCCCAAGAGGTTTGAAATGGTTATTTCAACATAGCTATCTTTCGGGAGTCCATACTTAATTGTTGTCAACGGATTAAACGGATTGGGGAAATTTCCAATCAGGGTAAATTCTGCTGGAACACCGGAAAATAGTAAATCCACTTTGCGAAGATTCATGTCCCCGCTGAAAGCAATTTGGGTGGGTTCGGATTCATATTCACCCAATGTAAAGATCAGTCTGTCTCCCTCTTTTGCACCGTCAAGGATTTCTGTAGTTTTTTCATCTCCATACACAGCTCCTGTCAACAAATATCCTCCCTCGAGAATCTCCATTTCACCTACCTGCAGTCCGTTTTCTGTAAATATACTGACCTTGGACTCATAATCAATATCCATATTCTGAAACGAAATAGTACCATTGACAAACATACATGAATTTGTCATAGTTATGTCCGGGTTGACGCTTCTTAAAATCTCTCTTCCCATAACTCCTGACGGAATCGGATATTGAAATCCATCAACAGGTTCATTTAGTTTCAGCATGTATCCAAACCCATTTTCCAAAGTGGTGAGAGTGTTTAAAATGTCCAGACCGTTGGGGTCATAAAATGAAAATCCACCTTCATCAAACCCGGTTGCATAAACAAGATTATTGCTGTCAATCAGTTCAGCAAATGCTTCTTCCGGAATGCTGTTTTCTGTGAGCCAGTATCCAATGATACTCCATCCTTCCCACAGGTTCACAGAATAAAGGTCTTCCAACAGCATTCCCTGCTGGGAAAACTGATCATTTTCATTGACTTTCACCCAGTATCCCCGTCCGGCATCAATGGAGGTTAGAGTGTTCAGAAAATCATACCCGAACGGGTCGTAAAAATTGGAACCGTTCTCGTCATAACCTGCAACACTTACCAAATTATCTTCGATCATCAGTTCATCAAATACAATTTCCGGATCATTTTCCATCAATTCAATGTCAAAGGACATGAGATTCCATCCGGGAAATACAGAATGACCATCGGAAGCCATGACATAGATCTGCCCTTCAGCAGGATTCAAGATCGTTTCATTTTCATTCCAACGTATTTCATCAATAAGTATTTCAGCTGGTTCAGAAATAGTTTCTTCAAGTAAGAATCGTAGATTCACCAGTTCATCGTAATCAGATTCATCGCCTGTTTGAGTTGCACCGGCAATTTTAATCATTCCGTTTTCCTCGAAAAATTCAAATGAAAAGTCAGAATCTTGGTTATCATCAATCCCCACGAAAGACAACCGGGTATTATCAAAAGAAATTTGTGACTCAAAGGATAGTATGTTTTCTCCGTTTAAAATCTGAATGGGAACCGTCACTGTCTCACCGGGAATCCCAAACTGATCTTCCATTGCTACGTCTCCACTGGCTGTCACGTCACCTTCCATGGGCAAAGATTCGATCAAACCAACCAAATATTGAAGAATATAAGATGCATCCAAGGCAGTCAATTCATCACTTAGATTCACATCTCCAATCAAAATTTGAAGGTCATCCAATTCAATGTACCCCACCAAATACTGCAAAATCAGTGATGCATCATAGGATTGAACTTCATCATTCATATCCACATCTCCGTAAAGAGCCAGTACGTTAATTTCCATTGGTTCCGAAATATCTTCTCCATGATTGGTCTGTACCATCAGAGTTACTTGATAAATTCCAGGTAACTCAAAGGTATATTCCGGATTTTCTTCAATGGATGATTCTCCGGTGCCAAAATCCCATTCAAACTCCATGGTATTTCCTGTTCCCGGATCGGATGTATTAGTAAAGGAAACTGTCAGTGGAAATAATCCAGTTGTAGGATCTGCTGTGAAGGAAGCGGTTGGAGGAATAGGCTCTAATACTTGAATTCCTCCGTTCTCAATATCAGGGAATTCATCCGTGTTGAAAACTGCGGAAGAAATATTAACCGGAACAAAATCCACATCAATTCCATCATTCAAGATAAATATCACTGAAAAAAGGAGTCCGTCTCCTGAGATACTATTTGCCCCAGCCATTGCGATTAAAATAGACTCATCCATTTCATTTGCAGCAACGGTCCAATCCGAAATTGATGGTAAAGACCCATCCATAGTTATTTCAATAAAATCAGTATGTTGACTGAACCCGCTTAATTCAATATCCGCTGAATTCACAGACATCCCATCCGGAAAATGAACGGTAACAGGAACGGTAATTTCATATCCCTCATAGGCTTCTACATTGTCAACAGTTATTACGATATTTTCGTCCTCAGGAATGATAGAGTTTTCCGCTCCGGGAGTTCCTCCCAATAAGAGGCTGTACCCCCAATTTTCCGGATTTTCATTATCGGTATGAGGATTTATCAATTCCAACGAAGGACCTTCTCCATCCGGTTCGGTGGGCCAATCCCCTTCATCTTCATAATGAACATAGTCCACTCTTCTTCCATAATCATCAACAAGTTCAAGTTCTTCACCGGCATTGTAAATATTCCCGAAAAATTGAAATACCTGATATCCATTACCGGAATATGTGTCCGGTGTTTTTGCTGCAATGATATACTCATGAGGCGCAATGGAGCTTCCACTTGGAAATTCCGCATCAATCCCCAGAGCGATGGTGTAGCCTCCCAAATCAACAGTTTCATTTTCCAAATTATAAATTTCAAGAAATTCATACATATTATCACTTCCCTGCTGTTCACTGCTGGGATTATAGTGGATTTCATTGATCACAAGAGATGCGACCGGCGGTGGTTCTATACCTTCACCAAAATTGTAAATTTCATTGAGATCCCCGCACCCGTCCATGGGGGCACCGTTGTTATTGTACCAGCAATCGAAAGATTCAGGATAATCAAGAATAGTATTGTCTGAAGCAATCCATATTTTTAAATGAAAATTCTCACCATCATTCATTCCTTCATCTACCTCTGTGAGAGGATCGTCACCGTAAATAGCAAAATTCACATAAGAATTTCCACCTTCCATGATCAAGGCAGAAGCTCCGGCAATATTCCCATCGTCATCGAATGCGGCAATCCAGTCATTTTCTGTTCCCGGTTCTTCATTAATGGTAACCTGTCCCTGAAAAATTCCTGACATGGGTGTGGGTGTGACATTCCCTTCAAAGGGATTTTGGCTGGATTCTCCGTTTGGTGTAATTCGTAAAATTAAATTGGTATAGCCTATATTGTCTAAAGTAAACTCTGATACTTCAAGCATATTAACTAAAAATAAAGTACCGCCAAAAGCATCCATAATTTCAAATGCTCCCAGTTCGGACCAACCGGTATTGTCCCAACTGAAATAAATTGTGTTGTCATCAGGAAATTGAAGTTGAATATTAATATCATGGGAACTATAATCTTCATCTCCGGCTAAAATCTGGGTGTAATAACGATCTCCACTCCACACCAATGCGGCATCAAAACTGGGAGGTGGAGGCGCAGGTGGAGCGAAAAAATCAAATTCCGGATCGTATCCGTCCGTGGCGTTCGGAGAAAATCCAGCAGTGAGATCATAATCACTTGTTCCACCGGACACATTGAAGGAAACTGAGAAATCCAAGGGATTGAACTCAACTTCTGCTGGAGTCAGGAATATCACTAAAGATGTTAATGCAGGGTTGGTCAATTGGATATTTGATTCAACTGTCATATCTACAGACACAAAAATACCGCCAAATGCATCACGCAGTTCTATAGAACCAAAATCAGACCATCCGCTATTGTCCCAGTTAAATTGAATGATATTTTCTTCAGGATATTGAAGTTGGATGTTAATTTCATGAGGACTGATGTCTCCATCACCTGCCATTATCTGGGTGAAATATCTATCTCCATTCCAGAACAATGCCGCATCAAAAGAAGGTGGAGGTGGAGCAGGCGGTGCAAAAAAATCAAAATCCGGGTCATAGTCATCGCTGGCATCAGGAGAAAATCCAATTGTCAGATCATAATCGCTTGTTCCGCCGGACACATTCAGGGAAATAGAAAAATTCTGAGAAAAGATGAGCTGAGATAGAATTGTTAAAACGAAGAATTTTTTGATTACAGACATTATTTTAACTCCTAATTATTTAGAATGAATTGTAATTGTACAGGCATTAGACAATATTGCTGGACAAATTATTCCATATAAAATGAAAAATACTCAAGGCAGAATATATCACCCTATTGGCATGAAGGTATAATTTTTTGGAGATTCTTATTAAAAAGAATATTTATACTTGAGTTTCATACGAAACTCAGTGTAATCAGTTCGGGGATAAGCGACAAAATCATTGACGCTTATGGTTCCCACATCGAATCCAACCATTTGATTCTGGGAGATCTTATATTGAGATCCCAAATTAAAGGTTATCTTGCGGTTGGAAATATCAGGAACATCCGGACATTGTGAATCCACAGAAGCAGGTTTATCTCCCTGCACCGCACCAATCCCTGCGTAAATCTTTAATAAATTATTCGCAAAAATATAGGATACTTTTGAATTAATAAGAGAGAAAGTGGTGACGGTTTCTGTGACAGGAATATTTTGGGACAGTCCCAATCCTAAATTGAAGGAAAGCCTGGATGGAAAGGTCTGGGTCACTGCAAGCATATACGAATTACTATTGAATGCACCTTCCGGATTTGCATTATCATTAAAATCCATGAGCATGATGTTTCCAGACAATCCAATTTCAATATCCTTAATCGCAAAAGCATAGGAAGGGCTAAGAGTGAACGTTGTAGTAAAATCGTCACTCAATTGGACTCCTTCTGTATCCTGAATAACTGCTTCTCCATTTCTTGTCATCAGACGATAACCTACACTGAGTCCGGGATAACCCTTAAAACTGAAATTTGCATTGGTCGCATAAGTAGTGCTGTGTGTGGTTTGGGTTTCGATCAGGTCTAGGTTATTTCGGTTATTTTCAAAACCCACAGATAACATGACCTGGTTATCCATAAATTTTGTACGTCCGTCCAATTTTAATGCCTGGATATCCGTTTGTACAGAGGAATTTCCAAGTGATGAAAAATTCCGAGGAATACTTTTGAAAGCGCCTTTAATATCAAACAAAGCTAATTGGGTGCTGAATTCCAGCATATAAGCATCTGTCGCAGTTAACGTTACATCATCTATTGTGGGATCAAAATTGTGATCTGTAATGGTGGATGCAGCCCAGTAACCGATCAATTGTGTATTATTAAATAGGGAAATGTATGAATTCAAACCAATGACGGAATTATTCTGGTGATTATATTTTGTTTTTTCCGTACTGTCTGTGTGAATATTTATAAACGTTCCATACAGTTCATCCTCCATGGATGTGGTATCGTCCTCAACCTGTAGATAATTCATACCCAATTCAAAACCCAGAGGTATGGGAATGAAGAGTGATGGTTCACCTTCCCAGGAATAGGATGTATTGACACCGAATAATTTCTGGGCAAATGTTCCTTTTACATACTCAGGAAGTCCTTCATCATTATTTTGAAGAAATGCCGGGAGCATTTCTTTTGTGTTACCGTAAACAAAGGACGTTTTAACTCCTTTGAAATTAGCATCAGCAATTATCCCCCTTATCCGGGCACCTTTCAATGTCAATTCAGAAAAGTTCGGATTATGGTCTCCACCCTTAATTGAAGCATAGGGTGTCTCAATGCTGAATTTGAATCGGTCTAAAGGTTGTCTCCTGGAATCAACTTCCCTTGCCAAAGGATCAAAATGTTCACTCAATGACATGCTGAATGATGCTTTGAGTAATCCTTTACTGAAGGTGAGTTTAATTTTTGGTTTTTGGTTATCCAAGGGACGATTATCCGGTTGGTCTTTACCAGAAAATGTATCATACTCAGATTCATAGTCCATAGAACCCTTTATTGTTGCATCAGTAAAAAAGGTCTTTTTGACTTCCACTTTTTTAATTGAAAATGTCCATTCACCCGTGGGAGCGGAATTTCCTAATTTATCCGTAATCGAAAATTGAATAGTGTGAGTTCCAAAATCAAAAGGACCAGGTGGAACAAATGAAATAAAGTCCTGATCAACAGACGCATCGCCGGTCACATCTTTCCCATCAATGACAAGTGAAATTGTAGATATATCTACATCGTCTTCTTCGTCATAAATGGAAATGACCACCATTTGATTTCCATCTTCATAAACTCCGCCATCATCCGGTTGCATGAGAAGCACATCCGGTGCGGATGTTTCAGAAAAACGGACATATTCAATAAAATAAGAATTATCTTTCGGATTGAAATCAGGAAGTGACGCAATATTATTTGCATCGTCCGTCGCCAGCAGATAGTATTCAATTCCGTAGGGACCTACATCTTCAGACGGAATTTCAAATTGATAATTATTGAATTCCAAAGACATGGGTTCGTATTTAAAAACTTTCTCACCCTTCACTCGGTAATATACCAGAACATCCCTCACGGCGACATTATCCATCACAATGGCTTCGATGATCAGTGGTTGTCCCTCATATACTTCTTGAATAATCTGGTGAAGTATATTTGGTTTTACATAATCATTGGCTGGATAAACCAAAGATAGCGTCAATAGGAATAAAAGGGATATGTATTTTTTATACACCGCTTTAATCTCCGTTACCTTCACTTGGCTTTACCTTCATTATCACCTTAATTGACCCATCGGGATTTTCTACAATTTCAGGGTCACCGGATAACTGCATTATCCCGTTAAGTAATTGATCAAAAACATCTTCTGTATTTCCTGAACCCTTACTAATGGAACTTCCTTTTAAAGTTTTCCCGGAAATTTTATCCGCTAATCCCGGAGCAATTTTTCCAAGGGCTTTTGCAGCTTTGCTGTTAATTTTGTTCATGGTTTCCTTGGATCGTTTCAAATTCATGACCAATTTACCCGGGGATGCATTTTCCCCGGAAACTACAACGACTCTTTTTCCAACTTCCGTTCCTTTTGCTTTTAATACTCCCTTTCCTTTATTCATTTTTACTGAAGCTTCAGATGACCAGGAATTTCCGCCATCCGTTGATAATTCAATACCGTCTTTCCCTGAAACATTTACTTCTTCACTGAAATCCAATGCATTATTTCCATCTGAATCCTTTGCATTAATTTGAATGTTAAAAGGTTTTCCTATATCCTTACCTCCCGGTTTATCGGGACTCATTTTTAATTTCCACTCTTCCTTGGTCTTTTTCTGCCACTTCGGAACAGCAGTTTGAGGTACAGCAATGGGTGAACTTGGACTTTCACCAGCTTTTGAAATACTTGTTGTCATTTCAGTTGCCAGAATGACACCGAGTTCATTCATAAACTCTACGGTTCCTTCCAGAACGGTAAGGTGGGTAGTGCCATCCTTTTCGACCATGAGATTAAATTCTGTTCCTTTAACCGAAGCAACGCTGGTTGGTGTCTGAATTTTAAATTTTGATCCTGTTGTGGTTTTAACATTCATTTCACCCACAGCAACATTAATTTCAGTTTCCAACTCACGTTTTACCGTTCGTTTTGATTTTACTGTGAACTTGGTATTTTCCCGTACTTTTATCATACTACGGTCAAGAAACATGATTGAACCAAACGAAGCTGCACCGGTTTCCAGTTTGTCTCCGTTAGCTAATTTTCCTCCCAATGAAGCTGCCTGCCATCCCGGATCGGAAATCATTTCAATTTTAACCTCTCCAATAACCTTGTTTAAAACAGCTACCGGTCGAGTGGTACCAAACAACACATTGATTCCGATATTCAGGAATATGATTGAGATTATTATGTGTTTTTTAGACAATTCTTTCACTTTCAGTTCCCAAACTCAATAATAATTTCAATTTCACCTGTGGGCGTCATGAATAACCCCGTTGGGCTGGAATCACCCAAACTGTTTCCGTCAGACGACAAAGCTTGAATTTTCCAATAATAGGTTGTTTCAAACACCAACGGAGCCGCACCGGATGTTGGATATGTAAATCCAGTTCCGTCAATATTCTCAATTTGATATACTATTTCCGAAAAGTCGTCAGAGGATGCCACCAAAATGGAATACTTAGCTGCACCGCTTACCTCTGACCATGAAAATACAGGATTTAAATTTTCGACTTGTGTATCAACGGGAACTAACAATTCCGGTGTTAAATCACCGGACAAAGTAAAAGACGCAGCGGCACTAAAATCAGCCAAAGGATTCCCGTCTCCATCCAAAGAACGAACTTGCCAATAATAAGTATTTCCGAAAACAAGAGGGTCAACTCCAGCACTTGGATACTGCGTACCGGCATCCTGTAACTCGGCAATTGACCACATAACTCCGGACATATCATCCGATGAAGAAACAGTGATTTCATATTTTCCTACACCGTCAATCGTCTCCCAACTGAATTGAGGTGTTTGGGAAAATATCTCTTCATTCATGGGAGCAATCAGAGTCACTATAAAAACTGTGGATAATTGAAAAGAAGCAACATCACTCCATAATCCTCCAATATTTCCGTTCTGGTCCGTAACCACTACTCTCCAATAATAGGGAACATTAAATTCTAATGGATCACCGCTATACTGCACACTGGTCACGCCAGAGGTTGATTCCCATCCATCCGAAAAATCTTCATTTGAACTCACCTGGATTTTATACCCGGAAGCGCTTTCCACCTCTTGCCAACTGAAAGTCGGTGATGTGGTGGATATTTCACCACTTGGTTCTGTCAGGACCAAAGGCGGAGGTTGTGCAATTTGAAATGAACCAATGTCACTCCATTCTCCAATTGAATCTCCCTCTTGATCTACAACGATCACTCTCCAAAAAAATGTCTGTCCACTTTGGAAAGGAGGATCATCCGGATAGGTAAGATTGGTCATGCTGACAGTTGAATTCCATGCACTTGACATATCATCATTGGGACTTATTTCTACAAGATAACCTGAAGCACCCTCAACTTCAGACCAACTGAATTGAACATTGACTACTCCCACTTCTTCACCTACAGGAGAACCAATTTCAACCTTTGTAAACGCTGGAGTCGTGAAAGATGATTCCGCTTTATTACTCTTGGGGTTAACACTTTCATCCACAGCCTGGACATTCCACACATAGATAGTTTCATAATTTAGTGAAGGATTACCCGGATAGGTCACTTCATTTACATCCACTAAATCACTCCAGATTATATTTCCATCCAATGACACCGCTACTAAATATCCGAATGCACCATCCAATGTCCCCCATTTTAATACAGGTGTCGTATTTGCAACGGTCGTATTCATAGGCGAAGTTAACGATAATTCATTTAATCCCGGTGTGTTAAACATCACAATATTACTTGCAATCCCCAAATCATTTCCATCAGAATCAAGAGGTGTAACCCTCCAATAATAGGTTCGATCATAACTTCCGACAAAAGAGACAAATTCAGTTCCACTTACAGTTTCAGAAATTATCAAGTCACTTAAATCTTCGGATTCACCTAAATCCAGCCTATAATTTGAAGCATTATCCGAACTAGCCCATTTGAATGATGGTAAAATGGATTCTATGGATGTATTGACAGGTTCCAATAAATCTATTGGAGCCAGAGATGTAGTTGAAAAACTTGCTGAAATACTTTGTGCATCTGGATAGGGTGCATCCTCTACATTCAAAGGAGATACATTCCAGTAATATGTGGACGCAAAATTCAAACTGACGGCATTATCGGGATAATTAACATTTGTACCTTCCACGGTGGTAGTCCAAATGATGTTTGAAATTTCCTCATCCTCTGCCAGATTTAATGTATAATTGGAAATTCCTTCCACTGCTGTCCATGAAAATGAAGGGATAAGTCCGGGAATTTCCTCACCAACCGGTGAATTTAATGCGGGAGGTTGAATCGGATCCGGAGTTTGAAAACTTGTAATTGGACTTTTAACATCTTCTCCAAAAGAATTTCCGTCAGCGTCAAGAGGCGTAACCTGCCAAAAATATGAAACTCCTCTGGAAAGATTCATAGCGTCTTGTGGATAAGAAATATTTACCTCAGCTACATTGCTTCCCCAAACAGGAGATGACAATTCTTCATCTGACCCTACGGATATTGAATATTGAGATGCCTGGGACACCGCATTCCATGAAAAAGTCGGTGTGAGAGTCGTTACCTGTTCTCCCACTGGTGAATTTAATGTGGGAGGTTCAATGGTTTCTGTCTGGAAAAATCCAGCTTCACTGGGTTCACCAAACGGATTTCCGTCTCCGTCAAATCCCTGCACCTGCCAATAATAGGTTGTTCCCCAATTAAACACATTGTCCGGTTGCCCTGTGTTCGTTCCCGAAACTGCAGTTGACCAGATGATATTCGACATATCCTGAACCGGACTTACAGAAACTTCATAATTTGCGGAAGCCGGATCCGTAGCTCCCCAGGTGAATAGAGTACCCTCCAGAATAACCGGCTTTGTAATATGGGGAGTTTGAATCAATACTAAATTCCCCGGAATTCCATGGATAGATCCATCCTTTAAAGCAATTATTCTGGCATAATAAACCATACCATATTCCATTGCCGGTGCTGAACTTGGGTAGGTTACTGGAAAACTATTCACCGGATCTGAAATCCAAATAGGATCAGATTCATCTGGATCTGCGGAGATAATTATCTGGTATAAATCTGCCCCTGTTACAGCAGTTGTCAAATTAAATTTTGGCTGGATCTGACTCATAATTTGACTGGTAGACAATAAAATCATCCAAAAGATCACGATGCTGTTTTTACAGAAAATTTTCATCAGAAACTCACCGTCATTTCAGGTTTTTCATCTGCTCCCGGTTGATCCCCTGTGGTAAATCTGAAAACAGTTCCAATGTCACCAAATGGTGCACTTTCCTGATATGCCTGCCCCTGCACAAAATAGGTTGTATTAAAATCCAGGTTAACATCTTCTGCAGTCAACGTATAGGGTAATGATGCTAATATTTCAGATTCCCAATTTACTTCTGACATATCTTCCGTTGATGCAATTTTCAGACTGTAACCGTCTGCATTTTCAACTGCTGAAGCGAGAGAAAAAGTAGGTAAATTTGGTGATTCTTCACTGATGGATACCGTCACAACCGGAATGGTTAGATCCAACCCTGTTACGTTAAATCCGAATGTGGTGTAATCACCTAAATTGCCCATGAGCATATCATCACCATCAAGGGCAACAACTTTCCAAAAATAAGAATTTCCCTCCGCCAATAAAAATTCTGAAGCATTCAATTGATAACTGTTAGAATTAACTTTTACAAAAAAGTCAGGGCTTTCATCTGAAGTATTATCTCCAAAAAATATCTGAAATTCATAGGATGGAATTCCCGTAGGAGTTTCCCAACTGAAAACCGGAGTCAAGGTATTTACAGAACCGCCATCTGACGGAGAGGACAACTCCACAGGATCAACAGAAAAATTAAATACATCTAAATATTCTTCAACTGAACCCATATAATTCTCATTTGGATCCAAGGCGATGACTTTCCAATTATATGTTCCACCCGGAGAAAGTGCCTGCACATCACCGGGATAAGTAAATGTATTTGTTGTAACATTTTGGAGAAAAATAGGATTTTCAACTTGTAAATCATCTGCTAACGAGATTCTGAACTCATATCCGCCAACTCCATCTGGACCTTCCCAACTAAATCCGGGAGTAAGTGACGATACAGTTGTTCCCGTACCGGGTTCCTGCAAGGTTAATGGTGCAATAGTAAAACCAAAAACCTCTTCTGACCATGCTCCGGGTATGGGTTCTAATGGATTTGCCCTGACCTTCCAGTAATATTGATAAGATGGTAATGGAATCAACGCAGGAGCATCTGCAGAATAAGTATATGAAGAATTATTCAAGACTGCATTCCAAATTGGGATCTCTACCATGGGATCTTCCCTATCCCCAAACCAAATTTCATAATTCATCGCTCCAACAACCGGAGCCCAGGTAAATGAAGGCATGATCCCAAGTTCCATTGCACCTTGACCCGGGGATATTAATTGCGGTGATTTTCCAAATTTAAATATCCAAATTTCACTTTTTTCCGGATCAATACCATCCCATCCATAAAGTCCATCCTCATTGTAAGTGGACACCTGCCAAACATATTCACGACCATTGGCAAAAGGGTCAGCTTCTGGTGGATAGGTCCACCTGATATTTTCCTGAATACCAATATGGGTGTGGTCAATATCCCAACCATTTGTCCAATGAGTCAGGTTATCCATCGCTTCTTCCCTGCTCTGTCCTTCTTCTACCAAACAAATCCGGATATTGTACAGGAATTTTATTCCAGCAGCTGTCCGTATTGAATACCAGGAAAAAGTTGGATTGGTTTGCTCGACCACACTTTCATCTGATGGAATAAATAATAATGGCGGAACAGGAATTACAATTCTCCATTCATGGTAGACTGTTTCAACGGGTGGAGGAGAAATAAAATATAATTCATCTTCATCACTCCAAAACTTAGCCTGTAATTCTACTATCAGTTCATAATCTCCAGGCGGTAATGTACTTGTACGGGAAACAATATCGTTGAATTCCGGACCAGATCCAATATCAACATTAAGTTCTTCAATCCGGGAATAGTCATTATTGTAAATATTTTCACCACTATGTGAAGCTAAATATCCATGTCCATTTTCTCCATCCCATTGTTTAGTTCCCACTCGGGAACGTCCGGTCATTATCGTACCAGGGGTTATGGATGAGTTTGAAATTTGTAACCTGTATTCAATTCTGTATTGAATCGGAGTGGGTTCATTATTGGTTACCCGAACCCAAAACAATTGCTGATCCCAACCAAACCTGGAAATCATCTGGGGATTATCATTAGGATGCAATACTAATGAAACATTGGGTACATCCTGAGCTGAAAGTGGAATTGCCACCATGAATAATATGTTCCATCTATAAAATTTCCCCAACAAAATTTTATTTATTTCCGTAATCATCTTTACGATTTTTATCATTTGTAAATTATTCATAATCAGGCTGGAAATACCTCCATTTCC
Organism: uncultured bacterium; assembly: GCA_964606925.1. Classification (GTDB taxonomy): domain Bacteria; phylum Fidelibacterota; class Marinisomatia; order Marinisomatales; family AB-629-J13; genus AB-629-J13. The sequence continues at coordinate 2,663 of CAZSIH010000026.1, read as the reverse complement.
AATTCCCTAAGAATCATGAATATAACTTCATCGAAAGAATCAAAATCCTGAATCCCATAATCGTACAGATTCCATGTCAGCGGATCAGAATTCAAATAACCATATCCAGTATCCAACTGTAAAATCCAATATAAAGCTCCCGCATCCTCGTCAGGATTATCAGACAGGTCTCCCTTTTCATAATACGATTTAGCCATGAGCAATCTTACGTCATTTACATTTATGGTCATATCATTTTCAAATTCTTCCGGCATTCCGCTAGAGAATATCCAATGTCCAATTTCAATCGCTAAGTTAATCTGGGTTGTATCTATAGGGATATCATTACCTAATTCAAAATAGGCTGCCATTAAACCCACACTTGTACCAAAACTGAATAATTCATATCCCTGGCTGATGATAAAATTATCCCTTGCCATATCCGCATTCAAAAGGCGCAAGTTACACCAGCCAATACCTGTGTGAATATTGCCATAGGTTGAGTGAATCAAAAGTGTATCGGTCCCGGTCTGATCATCAGCGATTTCCTTTGCTTCTTGAAATGTTGCTAAAGAGCCCTCATAGTCTCCATCTCTGAAGTCTGCCCAGGCAGATTCAACAAGATCAAGCAGGTCAGTACCGCCGTAAAAGGACATGGGATCATCCGCTTCACAACTGAGAACAAAGATCATCATTATCATTGATATAATTTTAATTCGTTTTTTCATTTTTTACCTTAGCAGTATCATTCTCCTCGAATCCGAAAATTTACCTGTACGGAGTGAATAAAAATAAATTCCACTGGCAACCCTGCTACCCATATTATTCACACCAGTCCATACAATGGAATACTTTCCTGGCGACAGGTTATTATCAACGAGTTTGATCACTTCTTTTCCAAGAATATCATAAATCACAAGACTGGTGTGTACCTGCTCTAATCCTGTAGAATTGTACGGAATATCGTATTCAATGATGGTCTGCGGGTTGAACGGATTCGGATAATTCTGTTTCAGGGAAAATTCCTCCGGTAAAATAACGGGTGATCTCTCTGCTCCCTGTTTCAGAACATAGGTTCCGGGTTTGTCAATCAAACACCAAATCTTATTCTCTGACTGTAAAACAAATGTGGGTATGTATTCCCAATCTCCATCAGTTAAGCGGTAAAAACCGGGTGAAAAGTCAATCCAGTCCAAAACGAACTCTGATTGGAATCCGAAAGTAACACTCTGTTGATATTGATTTTCCCATGTAGAAATATTGAATACGCTCGAGAGATTTTCTTCCTGCTCATCATAAACCTCTTGATGAATATACTGGAACCCGTAATGGTCCGGTATAGCTATCAGATAATCATCTTCAGAAAAAGCATCTTCCGGTATTTCCATAAATGCACCACTCCTGCCTAACGAGATGCGTTGGGCTGAGGTTGGCTGAATGGGTTGAATGATGAATGTATAAGTAGTATCGCTGAAATTTTCACTTGTATCTTCAGCTGAAACCTGTAGTGTTAACGTTCCGGAATAATCCGTACTCAGATTTGAAACATAAGGCGCGGATTCAAGATTTTCATTCGTGCCCACGCTTAAGGTTGTTTCAATTCCATCTCCTGCGATAGATACATCAGGTGTAACATTTAGGATTTCTGAATGGAAGAAATAAAACTGCATGAATCCGGGGGCAATTGTATTGTGCAGAACTCCAATCTCAAATGTTGGTTCAATTCTATCCAATACTACCAATGAATCTGTAATACTGGTTGATAAAATATTTCCTTCTGCATCTGGCTCAATTGGATTCACTTCTGTTGCTGATATCAAAATTTCAGCTTCCCCAACAAACTGGGTTAATTCTTCACCATTCAGTATGTGTGATCCAAAAGTCAATACAACTTTATTATCCTCATTAATCTCAGCGGTAATGAATTCAGACCCATTGAGAATCTGAAGATCATAATCGAGTTCATCACCTTCAATATCATAAAAGATTGAATCCAAACGGGCAATATCGATCGTATGATTGTTGATTAAACCGGTGCTGTGAAACACGAACACATCTTCAATTGGTGCACTAACAGTCACAGGATCATTCACCGGGTTCACTGTTAATTCAAACTCATGACTGGTTTCCCAATTTACTGTGCCTCCATCATCTGCAAAAATAGTAAATATTTTTGATCCTGACATGTTTTGAACTGAAGATATTATGACTTGTCCAGTCAAATTATTAATACTTACGTCCACCCAGGAAACTGCATCTGACACACTCAGACTGTAGGTGGATATATCATCCTCTGCATCAAAATAATTTTCAATTGTAATTGTGATCTCATCCGTAAAATCCTCCAGTAAACTGATTTCCGTTTCGCTTAAACTAAATACAGGAGCATCATTCTCAGGACTCACCGTCAGTATAAAAGAATCGGTAAATTCGCTATTACTTTCTCCCATTTTATCATCCGCCGTAACTGTAAAGGTTTGAATACCACTACTGTCGGGAACTGATTCTATCGTAACAGTACCTGTACCGGGATCAATATTCACAGTCACCCAACTTACTGGTTCAGGAGTAATACTAAAGATAGGTACATCTCCATCTGGATCATAAAAACTCATAATCCCAATAGTTTCAACTTGTGTAAAGTCTTCGTATAAACCAGTGGGTGCATTGCTCAAATAAAAGTA
>CAZSIH010000025.1:17299-21361 GCA_964606925.1 uncultured bacterium | reverse complement strand
AGCTAATCGGACGCAGGCCCATCCTAAAGTGCGAGCCGAAGCCCGCTTTAACAACAATATCCCGAAGGATCCGCTGCATTATTCGGTATTAGCTCCGGTTTCCCGAAGTTATCCCAATCTCTAGGGCAGGTTACCTACGTGTTACTCACCCGTTCGCCAGTTTAATACTATTCCGAAGAATAGGTTCTCCTTGACTTGCATGTGTTAAGCACGCCGCCAGCGTTCGTCCTGAGCCAGGATCAAACTCTCCATTGTATGAGTTTAGTGTATTTGCTTTGTCGAGTTTTTTCCTGATTGACGTAACTGACCCACGCATACCTAATTATCAAATATCGATTTTTGAACGCAAATACGTCCAAAAAAGCCAACAAAGTTATTTTATAATTGTAACCGATGTCAATGTATTATTGTATTTTTATTTTAATTTTTTACTAACATCCTTATTTATTTTTCTTCAAATATAATCAGAAAATTTTTCCGATCATCTTTCGCACCTTTGAATGATTTAATGTAAATTACACAAAATTAATTCCTTCTGTCCCAGAGTCATTTTGTACATTAAATCTAAATTAGGTGAAATTTTAAAAGCTGATCAAATAAAGTGTGATCCTATCCATCTGTATAGTTTTGCACGTGATGCTAGCTTTTACCGTTTAATCCCTGATGCTGTTGTACAACCTGATAAAGATAAGGATATAAAGGCTCTTTTCAAATTTGCAAATCAAAACGGGATTCCATTAACCTTTCGTGCAGCTGGAACTTCTTTATCCGGACAATCCATCACCAATCATATTCTTGTAGATATCAGTCAGGGATGGAAATCTATCCAAGTCAATGATAATGGGAGGCTAATCACACTTCTGCCCTCAATAATTGGAGAGCATGCAAACATAGCACTCCAAAAATATGATCGTAAAATTGGTCCCGATCCGGCTTCTTTAAATTCCTGTTTCATTGGTGGTATTGTATCGAACAATGCCAGCGGTATGTGTTGCGGAATAATTAATAATTCATACCATACACTCCATTCAATGAAGGTAATTCTACCTAACGGAATTAAGATCAATTCTACCCTTCCGGACGCAGATAAATTACTGAAAATAAATACACCAAATATTTTCAACAAAATTATGGAAATTAAAAATCGCATTCAAAAGAATGATAAACTCAAGCAAGCCATCAGAAAAAAATTCTCAATCAAAAATACAATGGGTTATTCACTCAATTCATTCCTTGATTTTGAAAGTCCTACGGATATACTGACCCATCTCATGGTTGGATCAGAAGGAACTCTAGGATTTATTTCCGAAGTAACATTGCGTACGATACCTAACCCTCAAGTTAAATCAACCGGATTGCTACTTTTTAATAAACTGACGGATGCATGTAAACTTATTCCACATTTAATCAAAATGGGAGTTGATGCATGCGAAATAATGGATCATTCAGCATTTCAAGTTCTCCAAATATCTTCTACATTCCCCTATAAAAAAAATATTATGCCACCAGAAGGTGCTGCTTTATTATGTGAATTTCAATCAGAAGACAAATCTCATATTGACAAGTGTATTGATCAAGTAAAGGAGATCATTTCTATTGATGATCTCATTCTTCCATTTTCATTCACCCAAAATAATCATGAAAGAAATGAATTATGGAAATTGAGAAAAGGAATGCTTCCCTGCCATGCCGGAATACGGAGACCGGGAACTACATTAATTATCGAAGATGTTTGTGTAAAGGTAAAATATCTGGCTTCTGCAATGAATAGTTTACACTCGTTATTCCGTAAATACAATTATGACGATGCAGTTTTATTCGGTCATGCCAAGGACGGTAATCTTCATTTCAATATTTCTTCTGATTTTTCTTCATCGAAAGGTATTGATAATTACCGATTGTTTATGGATGATGTGGTTCAGTTGATTAATGGAAAATATCATGGTTCACTTAAAGCCGAACACGGAACGGGGAGAAATATGGCACCCTTTCTGGAAAAAGAATGGGGAACGGAAGCCACTCAAATTATGCGTGAAATCAAAAATTTAATTGATCCAAATAATATTTTAAATCCGGGAGTTATTTTTACTGATGACCCTAATTCTCATATAAAAAATATTAAACCACTTCCCTCAGTGAATCCTATAATTGATCCGTGCATTGAGTGCGGATTTTGTGAATCTTTTTGTCCCTCAAAAAATATTACCATGACTCCCAGACGGAGGATAAACATTTTGAGAGAATTGGAGTTGTTAAAGTCTCAAAATGAAGACCAATCCATTATTTCATCAATTGAAAAGTCCCTGAATTATCATTTAATAAACACTTGTGCAACGGATGGACTATGCTCACTTGCCTGTCCAGTCAACATTAATACAGGAGATCTTATCAAGGTTTTTCGGAACCAGGAACGAATTGCTATTTCTAAAAATATTGCACTTTTTTCTGTAAAACATTTCCGAAATACAACCCAATTTATTCAATTAACAGGAAAAATCACTGATGAAATTGGAGAAGTTTTAGGTTGGGAAAATATGGATTTAATTTCAAAAAAATTAAACAAATGGACAAACCGAGCATTTCCCATCATCTCCCAACCCCTGGGAATAACAAGTTCTTATTTACCCACCACAGAAATAAATCTAAATGTGGGGAAAAATCTCATTTACTTTCCTTCCTGTACTACCAGACATTTTAAACCCGAAGCGACTCAGAATCATAGGATTCCAGACACGGTTCATTCCCTTTGTCAAAAAGCAGGATACGATTTTATTTATCCGAAACAAATATCATCCCTGTGTTGCGGAATGCCCTATTCGTCCAAGGGGTTTCAATCGGCTTTCGATGCAATGGTGAAACAAACATCCGACTCATTGAAAAAGACAATTCGGAATGGTGAAAATATTATAATCACTGACAACTCACCGTGTGCTTTTACATTAAAAAAATATGCAAATCAAATTAATGGAAAGGATATAATCGTCCTTGATCCTATCGAATTTTTAGAAGAACTCATTTTACCTAATACGAAAATAAAAAGTAAATTAGATTCTCTATTTTTTCACACACCCTGTTCTGCAGAAAGACAAGGAATGACTTCAAAGGCAATCTCAGTTGCTAGTCAATTAGCAGAAAAAGTCAGGTGTTCTCCCGAGCCATCCTGCTGTGGATTTGCAGGTGATTTAGGTTTTTTCGTCCCGGAATTGACCGAATCTGCATGTAAATCTATAAAGTGGGAAATGGATATTAATCGTAGCGAAAAATATTATTGTTCCACCAGTCTCACATGTGAACTGGGGTTAAGCCGAACAACCGGGAAAGTATTTCACTCTCTTTTATCTATTGCAGATGAATGTCTGCAATGAAGTGATTTACACTCTTTTTTCTATTAATGATTTCACTACTGAAGGATCTGCCAAAGTTGATGTATCTCCTAATTCATCAAGCTTGTCCTGAGCGATTTTTCTAAGGATTCTTCTCATAATTTTTCCGGACCTTGTTTTTGGCAATGCAGAAGTGAACTGAATCTTATCCGGTTTCGCATGTGGTCCAATTTCTGCAGTCACAGATTTTTTTATGTCCTGATGTAGATTTTCATCCACCTCCACTCCAGTCATGGGTGTCACAAATGCATAAATTCCCTGACCCTTAATATCATGGGGAAAACCCACAACTGCTGCTTCTGCAATTCCCGTGGTTTTGCCAATTGCACCTTCCACTTCTGCAGTTCCAATTCTATGACCGGAAATATTTAACACATCATCTACTCTTCCTGTTATCCAATAATATCCATGTGAATCTCTTTTCGCTCCGTCTCCTGTAAAATAATATCCTGGGCATTGCGAAAAATAAGTCTTCTTGAATCGTTCATGGTCACCGTAAAGTGTTCTCATTATTCCGGGCCAGGGTGATTTGATCGCTAAAAAACCCGATACACCATTTCCTTCTATTTCCTTCCCATCTTCTGAAAGTAACACCGGTTCAATACCAAAAAAAGGAAACGTAGCTGAACCGGGAGTTATAGGTGTGGCACCTGGTAGAGGAGTAATGAGAATTCCTCCT
>CAZSIH010000025.1:15117-17289 GCA_964606925.1 uncultured bacterium | reverse complement strand
AGGCTTGGTAACAGAACCGGGTTTTAATTTTATAGCCCCTGTTTGTGGAGCAATTAGTATTCCTCCTGTTTCGGTTTGCCACCATGTATCAACAATCGGGCATTTTCCTTTTCCAACTACTTGATAATACCACATCCATTCCGGCTCTTTAATAGGCTCTCCAACCGTTCCCAATAAACGAAGAGATGAAAGATCCCTGCTTGTAACAAAATCATTACCCTCCTTCATCAGAGCTCTCAAGGCAGTTGGCGCTGTATAAAACTGTTTCACTTTGTGTTTATCCACAATATCCCAAAAACGTCCAAAATCAGGGTAATTCGGAACTCCTTCAAACATGATAGATGTGGCTCTGTTCGCTAAAGGACCATAAACGATGTAAGAATGCCCGGTGATCCAGCCGATATCCGCTGTACACCAATAAATATCTCCTTCATGATAATCAAAGATCAATTCGTGAGTGTAGGAAGTATAAACAAGATATCCTCCGGTTGTATGCAAAACACCTTTTGGTTTTCCCGTTGATCCCGATGTGTAAAGAATGAACAGGGGATCTTCCGAATTTATGGGAACAGGATCACACTCAGGGGAAGCTGTTTCCATTTTTTCGTGCCACCACAGGTCTCTGTTTTTTGTCATGGAAACCTCATTACCTGTTCGTTGAACTACAATAACATTTTCTATTGAAGGTGTTTCTAAAACAGCTTTATCTGCATTAGATTTCATAGGAATATTCTGTTTTGTTCCTCGAACACCCGTATCCTGAGTGATGAGAATTTTACAGCTCGAATCATTGATTCTGTCCCGCAGAGAATCAGGACTGAATGCACCGAAAACAATGGAATGGACTGCCCCAATTCTGGTACAGGCCAGCATGGCAATTGGAAGTTCCGGGATCATTTGCATGTAAAGGCAAACTCTGTCTCCCTTTTGAACTCCAATTTCTTTAAGAACATTTGCAAATTTCCTGACTTGAAGTAACAATTCAGAGTATGAATATTTTTTATCCTCTTCCGGATTATTCCCCTCCCAAATAATGGCAGTTTGATTTCCATGACCGGCTTCAACATGACGATCCAGACAATTATAACTTACATTCAATTCACCACCATCAAACCATTTGACCTCACCATTCATAAAATCAAATTCACGGACTGTATCCCATTTTTTTATCCAGGATATACGATTTGCAATTTTTTCCCAAAACTTTGTCGGATTCTCTATAGATTCCTTATAAACAGTTCGGTACTGTTCCATATTGGAAATCCGTGCATTTTGTGAAAATTTTCTTGGAGGATTAAAATAATTATCAGTCATATTTACTCCGTATTAATTTTGAATTCATTGATTAAATAGATTTATTATGATCAAATTTAACAAATTGTCCTTTGCTTTTTTCGACAATAGAAACCATAGTAATTATAGCACTGCATACTAATCGATATTGAGAATTAGGACCTTCAGCAAATGCTTCAACTTCTATTTTTATAGATGAATCACCCACAGAAATAATAGTTGCATTTATGGTTACCCATTCTCCTGCATAAACCGGTTGGTTAAATTCTACATTGTCAATGGCCCTAGTTACTGCGCCCAAGGCTTTCGAATCTTTTAAAAACCGGAATGAAACTTTTGCTGCAGCAAGATCCATCCAGGATATCATTTGACCGCCAAATAATGTATGAACATTATTTATATGGTCCGGCATGACTAATTGAGAATAACGAGCTATGTATTTCATGATTTTCTTTTTGTTAATATGCTAATTTAAACAAATTGACATTCCTTCTGAAATCATGAAATATTGAAATTGAATTTATTTTGTCCCCCATTCCATCTTCACTAAATCTATTTCTCCAGAAAAATACACATATAAATGGACGCTGGAGAGGTTTCCTTCATATCCATAGGAGCTTTAGCGTAGTTGGATGGTTTCTTCCTCAAAATGGGGGAGAAAAATAGAACAAAAAAAGGGGCTGAAATCAGCCCCCCTTTTGATATAAAAATATAGAATGAGAAATTAACCGTCTTGTTTTACTTCCCCACCTTTTTTATTTTCAGTTTTAGAACTTTTTTTATCTTCTCCAGTTTTCTTCTCTCCTGTTGAAGCGGAAGCTGAAGACTGACGGGCTGAACTGACTGAACCTTTGCCGTCACCTTTCTTACTACGGGCAC
>CAZSIH010000025.1:0-15017 GCA_964606925.1 uncultured bacterium | reverse complement strand
TACGGGCACTCTTCTTCTCTCCTGTTGAAGCGGAAGCTGAGGACTGACGGGCTGAACTGACTGAACCTTTGCCGTCACCTTTCTTACTACGGGCACTCTTCTTCTCTCCTGTTGAAGCGGAAGCTGAGGACTGACGGGCTGAGGAAATGCTGCTGCTCTTTGAAGAGGATTTTTCGCTCTTACCGCAATGTTCTGCGGCAAGATCTGCTAACCGGTTTTCTTCCTTACTCGACAATTTACCACCGTTTCCTGCTTTCTTAATCAGGTAATAGTCTGAACTTGACAGACGAACCTTACTCAAGCAACTGAGAATATCGGACATTCCGGAATCGGTTTTAGAACTGCTGCCTGATCCGGAAGCCGAACCAAACTTTTGAGCATTACCCATATTCACAAACGCAAATACAAGTAAAAGGCTAATTATTGAACTGTACTTTTTCATTTTGAAACTCCTTTTGGTTTTTTCTGTTTTATTTAATGATTTCATTTTTTTCAATTATTTTCGGTTTCGATTATAAAGATGTAGTTAAATTATTTTTTTGCACTTTTTTTTAATTTTTATTTTTTGTTATCAAATTTTCCATAAAGAGTTAATCCTTCCCGACCATCACCTGCTATTATTCCGTTATCAAATGAATAATATTTCCGTAATTCGGGATTCAAATATAAATGGCTTTTATTTAAATAACTATTAAATATATCATCTTGACAATCCACCGGATTTGTATGGACAAAATAAACAACTTTATCCCTTTCAAAATAAATTTTTAATGACTTTTCAGGATAGGACCAGAATAATATATCTGAAATCAAATCAACAGTTTTTCGAGGTTTTCCCAATACATTTGCGATTTGATTTTTAGAAACCCCAATATTAATTCCTTGAAGCATACTGCATTCTGGAAGGAGTTCACCATGCTGAAGAATTTCAGGAGGATTTTTTATTTTTCCTTGAGCAAACTCCAGGTAAACAGGATGAACATTTCTTGATTTTTGAATAAACTGAGCGAAATATCCTTCAGATTTCATTCCTGTATTCAAGGCGATCACTCCCTGGTTAAAGAATACTTCAGGTGTTTTGGGAAGCGACATTAACATTGATTTTGCTTCGTTAAACTGTTTTTGTTGAATAAGAATGGAACTCCGGACAAGGTCACAATTTTGTTTACTGAATCCCGCTATTTCTGCTTTGGATACATGGTCTTGTGCTTTGGGAACATCATTCAAATCTAGATAAATATTTGCTAAATTGAAATGGGCTAATGCATAATTTGGATCTGCTGATACTGCTTTTTCAAATTCTTTTTTTGCACGATTAAGGAATTCAGTATAATCATTATTTGATTTTCCTCTTAAAACCAATTTGTCCGCCAATGTTACAAAATCCATTCCAATGGGTCTTATTCCGTGGACCCGGGAAATTGGCATCCTGTATAATGCTCTGTGGTATTGGATCACACCTATATTATTATGGACTTCCCTCCCGGGAAATTTATATTTGTATGCGTTGAAAAATTGTTCTGCTTGATTCAAATCACCTTTTAGATAGAATAATAGCCCAGCATAAAATAGCTCTGCATCTTCCACCATTTCTCCAAATTGTTTTTCCATTATCTTTAGTCGGGAATCTTTTGAAGGATAATTTTGTGACAAAGATTGGGATGAAAGTGCTTTGTTGAAAATGGAATACACTGCATTTGGATCATAACCTGATAGAACCGTAAGTGAAATTCCCTCCCTGTCTGCTTGGATTTCATCCACAAACTGGCCCTTGTTTGTATGAAACAATTTGGAGTATTCTCTGATTAGATGATCTGAAACGGGTTTCCCCAGTTGGTCTAAATATTCCCTGTATTTAATATTTAATTTTTTATCCGAAAACGGATTATTTATATGACCTGTTTTAATATGAGCAAGCTCATGAGATAAAATAACCGCCAGTTCATCTTCAGAACTACATAATGTCACCATTTCACTGCTGACTACTATTTTATTCTCCGGTAATACCCAGGCACCAGGTGTTCCTGTTGAAATGACATGAGCAGAAACGGATATATCTTTCACATCTGCAGCATTCAAAATCCGGTCCAATACTCTGTTCACTGTTTTTTGCTGAAGGAGAATTTCCGTTGATTGTTTATGCTCCTTTTTCAATAACGTAATAGTTTGATTACTTAACTGAACTGCATTGAATCCTTTTTGTAATGAAAAATCCGGTTGTGGTTCCTTATTAATGATTAGGAAAGCAAACAGGACAGCGAAAACTGATGCCAAACCATATTTATACACAGGTTGTGTATTTGTTAATATCCACTGAAATCTTCCCTGTGACCGGCTTTGCTTTTCCTTTTTATCTTTGACAAATATTTTTTCTTTTATTTCATCATCTAATTGATCAAGCAATTCTGCGGCTTCGTTCAAGTCCATTTCATTTTCAACTTCAATCGCTGTTGAAAAGTGGATAATTTTTTCTATTAATTTGTGATCTAACATGGGATAAAATCTTTCGTTCGGTTATAAAGAGGTAATTTCACAATATTTTTGCACTCTTTTTTTCATTTTTTTTCAGGTAAGTATTTCTGCAACGTTACTATGCCAGGAATTACTGAATTTACTGAACATTTCTTTTGCATCTTCTTCCTCTAATTTAAATTCATTTTTTGCTAATGTAAAAAATTTCTCAGATAATTGGTCACATATTTTATGCAGTCTTCTGCTGATAGTTGATACATTCACATTATATTTTTCTGCTAAGATTCTTTCCGGTTGTTTTAAAATAAAGTATTCTCTTAACAACACCTTATCTTTTTCTTCTAATGATTTAAATCCGGAGATAATTATTTTTGTAACCGTTTTCATTTCCCCATCATAATCATGGTCATCTTCTACACCTAAAACAATATGATCCAGGGAAAGTGTTTTCACTCTATTTTTTTGGTGAGTAATGACCTCTCTATACACAATTACTTTCAGCCAGGATTCTAATGATCCTCTTCCGTTAAAGGAATTAATTTTTGGTTTACCGGTTTTTTTTATTTTAACGAAAAGACTACTTTTTGTGAACGCAAACACATCCTCAGCGATATCTTCATCATCTGCATAATACTGTGCAAAATCATTTATTTTTGGTGCGAACCGATCTTCAAAGAATTTCCAGGCTTTTTCGTCACCTGCACTCATTCCCATTGTTAAATATAAATCTGAAGTATGAATTTTCCCAAGATTGGAAATAAATGATTTTTCATCTAAACTAAATACCTTTTTTCCGAAAGTATCTTCCAGAGATTTTTTCAATTTCCTTGTGAAATTATTATACGATATTTCAATTGAGCCAAAATCCTCCTTGCATTTTTCATAACATTCCTTCACAGGATTTGAAAATTTCTTTAAATTACGGGTGGACATCTTCAATTACCCTCGTAACCCACCGGAACGGCTGTATAAACCTGTCTTCCTTCTGCATCTCGGTAATTCCTTAAGGAAGAAATATGGAGAACTTCAACTCTGGGAGATTTTTTATAAATACCTCTTGAATTGAATAAAACGGAATTGAAATCTCCGTTAGTCATTTCTTCCAATCCATAATCTTTAGCAAGTTTATTCCCGGATAAAATTGCATCATAAAATGATTTTTCCTTATCACCAATGACAGTCGTTTCTAAAAAGTCATATTTATGAAGATGATCCCATATTTGCCATCCGATGAATGCATGGTCGGGAATGATAACAATAATCGGTTCAATACCTGCTTCCAGTAAAATACTGGCAAATAAGACAGATAACTCAATACAGTTGGCACTTTTATATTTGAGTGTTTCCTGCGGGAAATTTATGGTCTGTCCGATACCGCCGCCATCATAAACAATTTGATACTCATTTTTAAGCACATTATAAATTCGTTCTGTTTGATAGCGGATTATTTCCCTGTAATCCAATCCCTTTATCTGAGTGTATGATTCGAATAATGATTTTTGGTAACCAACCACGGAGGAGTTGAAAAGTGTATTGGTTTTGAAAAGAATTTCTCTTGCATCTTTAGGTATTATCCAACTCGCAATTAAGCTGAAATGACTAAATTGGTCATCTTTAACGGAATAAACATCCTGTAATATTTCCCAGTCAATAGACCCTAACGCAAGCATCACGATTCGTTCTGACCCCTCCGAAATCAATTGCGTTGATTGTCCGTCATTATTTAATCCGACTTTTTTTTCTACCACTTTCCAGTCAATATAATAATTACGGTTCGTACGCAAATCATTTTGCTCTTCCAGAATATTCATAAAAGGATTTAACCCGACCATTGTATCCGAATTTGCAGGAATTGATAGAGATTGTGTGTCCCAATCATTCGGGAGGCCTTTAAATTTCGCCTGAAGTTCAACTTGAATTTCTTTTAATGAATTATTATCAATATTCGTCCAGAAAATAAATTGTCCCAATGGTTCTAAATTCTCATAAATTGATGCCGGAATCATTGGAGTAAAATGAGTTTGAACCAAAATATCCTTTGTAACGGAATCCACTTTTGATGAAATTCCATAAAAAACACCCAAGAAAATAACAGCTACAGCGATGGGGATTATATATTTTCTTTTGCTTGACTTTTCTGGTTTTGGAAATCCATTGAGATTTTCCAGAGTCTGAATCATATTAATCAGTTGAGCTGGTCTGTCCCGGGGATTTTCCTGAAGGACTTCCTCTAAAAATGTTTGTACTTCACTCCCAATACCCAATGATCTATTGTATTCTTGTTGAATAATTCCGGTCGGTAATTTTCCAGTTAATAACTGAAAAAACAATAATCCAATGGTGTACATATCACTTTTAGGTCCTATGGAATCGTGATCTCCCCTGATTTGTTCCGGTGCTGAATAGATTCCCACATATTTCTGCTGAATTTTTGATGCAAGTTCAGGACGCATTCCCGTTTCAATTCCAAAACTAACCAGTTTAGGTATGCCTTCTTGTGTAATTAAAACATTGTTTGGAGATATCCTGTAATGGCAAATTCCTTCATGATGCATAATTTCAAGACCTCTACAAATACCGAGAATAATTTTAATTGATTCATGTTGAGAGATTGTATCTGAATGTGCAGAAAGTTTGTCATTGGATTCATCCCTGACTAACCCCATCCAATGCCCTAAGGTTTTCGGAACATATTCCATGACATAATAGGGTATTCCAAATTCATCCACGTCAAAATAATGAACGGATACCAAATTGGGATGATCCCATTTTGAAAATAATTTTACATCATCAAGGAACTTTTTCTTTAACTGGTTTACCAATTCAATAGAATATTCTAAATCTGCATTAAAAGCAAACCGTTTAATAGCAACCATTCGATTAAGTTGAGTATCTTTTGCCATATAATTATCACCAAGTGGTTCGCTTGCAATAAAATTTAAGATGGTAAAATGATGAATTTTATCCCCCGATTCCCAACGACGAGGTTGTTCTATTTCTTGGTTTGTATTGAGATTTGAAGTCATTATTTCACTTTTATGAATATCAATTTACCCATATTTCAGCAAATTAATTTACAATCTTCAAGTGAAATTTACATCATTTTAGTGTGAGGTATTTACCAACTCAAATTAAAATGTAATATTTTGAATTGAATCAAGAAACTGGAATTCTCTTAACCCTGCTGCTGAGACCTGTAAATATGACATAAGGTGTTGATGATATTTCTCTACTAATCTCTTCAATTGAAATATGATTTTTTTCATCTTCTCCCCAAATTAATACTTCATCACCGATTGTCACGGGGTCATCTCCGAAATCAACGGTCATTTGGTCCATGCATATCCTCCCGGCAATTGGATATCGCTTTCCCCTGTACCCAATTGTTCCATTTTCAAACCAGGGCCTGGGAACCCCATCCGCAAATCCCAATTGGACCACACCGATTTGTGTATCTTTTTTAGATGTCCAAACCCCTCCATAACTCACAGGAGTTCCTGCATCAACTTTCCGCATTTCGACTACCGTTCCTTTAAAATCCATAACGGGTTTTACATTAATGGATTGGGGTACTTCTTCGGATGGGTACACGCCATAAAGTAGCAACCCCACTCTCAGCATATTGAATTGAGATTCAGGAAGAGTTAAAAGAGCACCGCTGTTTGAACAATGTGTATATCGAAAATGAATCCCTTTATTTTCTGCTTTCTGAATAATAGATTGAAATCGTTTGAGTTGAGTATATGCATAGCTTAAATCTCCTTCATCCGCAGTTGCAAAATGAGAATAAATACCTTCACAATCCAAGGCTGGGAAATTTGAAATTTTATCTAACACCGCATGGGTGTCCTTTAGATTAAACCCAAGACGAGTCATGCCTGTATCTATTTTCAAGTGAATTTTCGGAAGAATTCGGTAGTCTTTGTAATAGGTCTCCAATAATTCAAAATCATCCCATCCTGATAAATTGAGAGAAAAATTAAATTCAACAGCTGTTTCTAATGCTTCCTTATTTAATTTGCACAGTACGAATATTTTTTGATCTATCCCCGCATTTCTTAATTCTATCCCCTCTTCATGGGTGAATACCCCAAGCCATTCACATCCGGCAATTTCCAGAGATTTGCTGACCAAAACTCCTCCGTGACCATAAGCGTTAGTTTTTACAATGCACATTAAAGAACAATTTTCCGCATGTTTTTGAATCACAGAAAAATTATGTTCCAACCGGTCTAAATGGATATACGCTTTTGGACCGGTTTGTGTTAGGGTGTACATTTTATCCTTGGTTACTTTTGTAAAGTATTGACAGATATAGTCGTAAAGATTTAAAATCATCAAAAACAGATGTAGAACAGGCTTCGATCCAACTGCTCAATTTAACTTTCTTTAATTGATTGATCAGGAAAACCGGTTTATGATACCAATATGCAAATGTCACTTCTGCATGAGTACCGCCGCCTTGTATGACGTTTTCATCCCATAAGCAAATCAGATAATCTGCTTTTGAAATAACTGCATCAATATCTGAATGGATGACCTTTCGAATGAAAGATTTGTATTTTTCCGGGTTTGAGTTCTTCCACAATCTGTACTCTTGGGCATTTTCTTTTATTGCAGTTTCCCGGGACATCAAGACAGGGTCAATTACCCTGTGATTCAGCTCTTTTTTCAGCCATTTGGTAATGTCTTCTCTCCATTCTTTTCCTTCCTTGGGAGCATTTTCCATTGCTCCTGATAAATAAACCATCATCTCTGAATTTTACGGCGAAGTAATTCACCATTTAACAACATCAAAATCAAAATGACCAATCCCGGAATCAGTACTAATGACCACTTTTTTACATCCGCTAATAGGATAAATAATACAAAATTTAATACCATTGTTGTGGGGATGAACTGCCAAACATCAGTTACACCGGATGCATTCATATTCAAAATGCCAATTCCCGGAACTGTAATGCAAACCAGTAAAATACAGACAGAAATAAAATTATAAATAAAATAATCTTCCGTTACTAATGAAATAGTTGTGAATAAAGTACCTAAAATGAATAAAAATATCAGGAGGGCAAGTACCAAATACATTACAAATTTGAAGGGAATTTCTATTCCTTCTATCAAATATAAAACTACACCGCTGAGACCACACAGGATGAATGATTCAATCACAACTGCACAAATCAAAAAGAAGATGATTTTTCGAGGAGAAACCGGAGATAAAATCAGTTGAAATATTTTCTGATTGTTGAAACGATATTCCTGAATATCACTATTTATATTGATGTAAAGTGTAACCGCTCCTATTAAAAAAATAAGATATGTTAGCCATTCCGGTGTATTTAATGGATGGAATTGATTATATATAAAAAGTGACTGAGTATGAAAAAAGAGATATACCAAAGCCGGTAAACCAAATACAATTCCCATCATCATGAAGGGTCGTGATTTCATGATCCAAATTCGACGAAGTAAAAATGGAATGATCAATCCGAACCTTTTTGAACTAATTGTGAATCCAATAAATCATCCAGACCTAATTTCTTTATCTCAAGATCTTTTACAAGTTGAAGATTTATTTTCTCAAGGACCTGGAAAAAGACGGATTTGGAGTGACCATAAAATAAAATCATATTGCCATGTTTTGTTGGTGTAACGACAGTTGGAATCTTTTCGATCTGATCAAATAATTCATCTGTTATGTCTTCCAATTCCAACCGGAATTGGTGATACTCAACAGTAAATTCAAGCAATGTATCCAAATGCCCGTCTAACACAATTTTGCCTTCGTGCAATACCAGAATACGGTCATGATTTTGTTCAACCTCTTTAAGATTTTGACTGGTATATACTATAGTTTTTTCAGGTTGAAGACGTTTTAATATTGTCCAAATTTGCCGTGCAGAATCCGGAGCCATAAATGAAGTGGGTTCATCCAAAAATATAATGGAAGAATCCATCACTAACACCCGTAACAGCATAACTTTTTTCTGAATTCCCGTTGAAATATGTTCGGGATATTCATGAAGAACATCTGCCAATTTTAATTCTTCACTAAAATGATGAAGTCTGGAATGGATCGTTGTTTTATCTATTGAATATAAAGATGCAATAAATTGAATATTTTCTTCAACTGTCATTCCTGATTCTAAGTCAACCTGCATGGGAATAAATCCAATTTCTTTCCTAATTTCTGCACGACGTTTTGTTAAGTCCAATCCATCAATATACACCTCCCCGTAATTAGGAATTTTTATTCCTGCCATGACATTCATCAACGTGGATTTTCCTGCGTCATTTGCACCTATAATTGCCGTTAGCGATCCTTTTTCAATTCCAAAAGTTAGGTCAGCTAAAACCGTTTTTTCTCCGGCTAATTTTCCTACTTTTTTTAATGCAACACTTGCTTCCATTTTTAATCTCTCAATCTAACCTGGATTTTTCATCAGTTTTATTAAATTGAATTTGAGTTATATTAATATTTGATCTGTCATCGATGATAAAACGTAAATTTGTAAAATGTAATTTGAGGTTAATTACTTCATTACGTTTTAAATAATTACTTTCTACCAAAATTCTCCTTTTCCCACTCATGACTGACCTTATGATAAATCATCTTTCTGAAGAAAAATCAAAACTAATGCGCTTCGTACCAGGATTTTCCCCAACCGCAATCCACCACCAACGGAACGGACAATGGCAAGGCATTTTCCATTTTATTGATAATCATTTTTTTCAATTCATCCAATTCATCACTTGGAAATTCAAAAACCAATTCATCATGAATTTGCAGAACCATCACAGAATCCATTTTTTCAGAAATCAATGTATTTTGAATTTCAATCATAGCTAATTTTATCATTTCTGCAGCAGTTCCCTGTATGGGCATATTAATTGCCATTCGCCTTGCAGCTTCTCGACGGATTCCATTGTCAGAATCAATTTCCCATACCGGACGTCTTCTGCCCAGTATTGTGGATACATATTTATGTTCTTCTGCAAATTCAATCGTTTCATCAATATAATTTTTTATCCCGGAATATTGAGTAAAATATGCATCAATAATTGTTACTGCTTCATTCCGCGGAATACCCAACTCCTGACTAATCCTGAAAGGTCCGGCTCCGTACATGATCCCGAAATTTATGATTTTTGCAGTCCGTCTTAATTCCGGAAGAACATCCTCAACAGGAATTCCATATACAGCTCCGGCGGTATTTGCATGAATGTCCTCTTCTGATTTAAATGCATCTACCAATCCCGAATCCTGACTTAAATGCGCCATGATCCTCAATTCAATCTGTGAATAGTCTGCAGATAGAATTTCCCAACCATCTTTTTGAGCTGTGAATGCTTTCCTGATTTCTCTCCCCTGAGCTGTGCGAATTGGAATATTCTGAAAATTTGGATTTGTACTGGAAAGCCTCCCCGTAGCCGCAATGGTTTGATTGAATGAGGAATGAATCCGTCCTGTTTCCGAATGAATAAATTCTGCTAATGGATCCAAGTAAGTATTTTTCAATTTATTCAATTTCCGATATTCTAACATTTTTTTCGGTAGAAGATGGTCATGCTTAAGACGATCCAGTACATCCTCTGCGGTTGAACGCTTCCTGATTTTCGGTAATTTAAGAATATCAAACAGGATCTGGGCAAGCTGCTGAGTGGAGTTCACATTAAATTCTGTCCCGGACAATGTATAAATTTCCGCAACTAAAGATTCAATGTGTTTTAAATATTTTGCTGATAATTTTTCTAAAAATTCCTTTTGGACAAACGTTCCCGTTTGCTCCATGTTTGCTAATACAGAAATGAGAGGAAGTTCAACTTTCGAGAAAAATTCCCACAACTTTTCTTTTTCAAGCCGTTCTTTTAATAAAAGTGTGAGTTGTAACGCAATGTCTGCGTCTTCCACTGCATAAAATGCAATGTCCTCTAATTCCACTTCTGCCATTGAAATTTGATTTTTCCCTGTTCCGATGAGTTTTTCAATAGGGACCATGGAATAATTCAAGTATTCAACACTCAGCTTATCCATTTTATACGAACGGAATTCCGGATTGAGGATATGAGCGGCGATCATGGTATCAAATTCAATACCTTTTACCTGAATCCCAAACCTGTTTAAAATTATCAAATCGTACTTGATATTTTGTCCGGTTTTCGGAATGTTTGGATTTTCAAGAACTGGTTTTAGTAAATCCAATACCGATTGCAAGTCATCCCTTCCAAAATACTCAACCGTTTTATTTTTATGAAGAATAGGAATATAAATCCCTGAATCCTTTTCAATGGAAAAACTCAATCCAACGATGTTTGATTCCATCGTTTTAACTGATGTCGTCTCAAGATCAAGTGAAAGCCAGTTCCCTTCTTTTATTTTGGACAGAAATTGAGTCAATTCATCTGAATTCGTTATAGTTTTATACGATTTTTCAGAAATCTTATTTTCAGTTTCCATTTCCAATTCCAACTCAGAAAATTGGTTTATCAATCCGTAAAATTCAAATTCTTTAAACAATGATTGTAATTCCGGAATATCATAATGTTGAATTTTTAAATTATCCACAGAAAATTCCAGAGGAACCTCTGTATGAATAGCTACTAACTCTTTGCTCAATTTTGCATCGTCTTTATGGTTCAATAAACCATTTCGAACTCGTTTATTGGTTACTTTTTCTGCATGTTCCAGTGCACCCTCCAACGTTCCGTATTCTTTGATCAATTTCTGTGCAGATTTTTCTCCTACTCCCCGAACTCCGGGAATATTATCCGATGCATCTCCCATCAATCCCAGAAGATCAATAATACTTTCCGGTGGAACTCCCCAGCGATCAATGACTCCCTGATCATCATATATTTTAGTTTGAGATCTTGCTCCTCCGGGGGAATACAGAAATACTTTGTCATTGATTAATTGCATGAAATCTTTGTCACCGCTGACGATATACGTTTCAAAATTATCTTTTGAAGCAGATTTTGCTAAAGTACCTATAATATCATCTGCTTCAAATCCCGGTAAGGACATATGAAATATATTCATTCCATTTAATATTCGCCAAAGATGGGGAAGTTGGTCCACCATTTCGTCCGGCATCTTCTCCCTTGTTGCTTTGTAAGATGGATATCGTTCATGACGAAATGTTTTTTCTTTTGCATCAAAAATAGCAGCAATATAATCAGGAGATTCCGATTCAATTAATTTTAAAACCTGATTTGTAAAACCATAAAGTGCACTGGTGTGAAGACCGTAGGATGTGATAAGGGGATTGCGAATGAGAGCAAAATGACACCGGTAAAGCATAGCATATCCATCAATTAAAAAAAGGCGTTTTCGATCAGATTTTTGGGAGGACATAGACTTAAAATTACAGCGATTATCCTCTTTGCTCAAACTACCATGAAAGGTAATTTATCACACATACCATAGATAATCCTGTCTGCCAGTGTGCAGATCATACCTATCCTACACTTTTGTTATCTAAAACCCATACTCCACCGTCAAACCAAAATGTACCGGATCGCCAAAACTGACGTATTTTTTATCCAGATTTTCATGGTCCTGTGACTCCTCGTTCCATACAGGTTCTAATCCAAAATAAAATCCTCTGGTTTCATAGCGAATATCCAAAATATTTCTTCCCCACAATTTGACTGACCAGTTTCCAAAATTGTAACCCACATGTCCGTTTAATAATTGGTAGGGGTTGGATATTTCATCATGGCTGTCTGAAAAGAAAAATTTGTCTTTACCGGAATATTCCACTCTGGAAAAAATCCCGTCTTTCCTTTTATAATCCAATGCCAAATGAAAAGAATATTTAGGTGCATGAGCTGATTCACGATTTCCGGAAGTGGTAGTCACTCCTGAATCAGACTCAAATGTAAAAGCATCCACATGGGTATTTAATATTCCCAATGAACCGGAAACTGAAAGTGTAGAGTTTAACTTAATAGTTCCATCAAATTCCAATCCACTTAACGACCCTGTGGTGGCATTTGCAGTATAAAATACAAAACTATTTGGGTCGCCAACCGTTTGCTGACTCGAAATGGAAACTTGCTGATTCTGTCGTTTTGCTAAAAATGCCGAAATGTGCAACGTAGATTTTTCAGTATAACGCCGCAAACCCAATTCAAAATTTGTCATGAATTCCGGATTGTATGGACGATTTTCTGCTGTCAGAACAGGATGCTGGTTTACTCCACCAGCTTTATATCCACGGGAAATGCTTCCATACATATTTATATCATCATTTACAAAATATTGCAATGCCAGTTTGCCACCAAAAAGATTGTGGTAAATATCAAATTCCACTGAATTCCATGGTGTTCCGTAATAGTTTGCTTCTCCTTTATAAATAAAATTATTGGACTCCAATCTTATGTTACTCACAGCTTTGAATTCATTTGAAATTTGTTTTTCAAATTGAGAATATATCGCTGTTATTTTTTGATCAATTTGACTGTTTGCATTTGTTGCCTCACCACCGTATAGCCATCCGGAAGCAACATCCGTTTCTTCCAATGATTTTGTATAGTATCCCAAAACCACATCACCATAAATCAATCGTCCCTCAATGGTTTGGTTGACACGATTCCGGTCAGTCCTGTCATAAAATTCATAATTCCAGTAAGTAATATTTGGATCAAAATTGTAGGGTGGCTGAAGCCAATAATCATCATTTCCCCAATCGCCGTCATACGCATGAACCAAATCGGTTTCGGATTTGGAGGCGATCAGTGTGATATTCAACTTATTTTGAGAATAATTCGTCCTTAGCGAAAATGCGTTGGTTTCCTGACTGTCTATTCCCTGCTGGTTTGTGTAGGTGAATAAGTCCTCATTATTATCCGGTGCCCATGCATCGTATTTATTATCCAATTTTGCATTAAAATAAGTTAACATTGCGTTGAAATTATTATTAGGAATGAACTGAAGTTTCTCCCGAATAATCCTTTCACTCCGTCCGTTAGTATTTGTTTTATTTAAAAACTTATTGGTTCTGAATCCATCTCCGAAACCGGATTCCATAGAAATTCGATAAGAAAAGGATTTTCCCAATGGGATGTTCACCATCCCATTTAACCGTTGAATATTATCCGACCCTCCAGTTAGACGAAAATGAGATTCAAATTCCTGATTGGGATCTTTGGAACGCAAACTGATGAGCCCCGCCAAAGCATTGGGTCCATACATTGCTGATTGCGGTCCTTTGAATACCTCGATTTGTTCCAGGTCATAAAGAAACCCAGCCATTCCAAGCCCGCTGAGGTCAATATCATCCATGACAAACCCAACGGAAAAATTCGGCGGTCCCTCAGAAAAATAATGGCTTCGTTCACCCATCCCTCTGATCTGGAAATATCTGGGTCTGCTGGTCCCTCCTGCTGAATTCAGGTTTGGGATGCGTTCCATCACATCCTGGAATTGACTTCCATCCACTTGTTTAATAGATTCATCATCGATCACAGTAACACTGGAAGTTGATTGTTGTAACGATTTTGATTTCAGTCCGGCTCGAACAATAATTTCCTTAACCGGAATGATACTCTGAATCATTTTTATCGTCATTCCCATTTGTGCAATGGATATTATGTTTGAATAACCGATATGAGAAAATGTCAATTCAGTTCCCTGATCAACATTTAGAATGAAATTCCCATCATTATCCGATGACGTACCTAATTTATTCCCGGTGATATTTACACCGGATAAAGGTGTGTCGGTTTTTGAATCAAGTACGGTTCCATGAATTTTAGGATAGAGTAAAGTCATGGAAAGAAAAAATAGAACGATATATTTCATAATTGGCTCCCTACGCTGGAATTATCCGGATCAGGTTAAATGGGTTTATTCTCAGCCGTTTTGTCTGGATTCAAAACAGCACCCCTATGCAACCCAAAATTAAGTATTTCTCTTATGTTCTCCCATGCAAAAATGACTATTTTCCCGCTATAATAATTGAGGAAAATCATGTCGAAACCACTGCCGGAAATCACAGTAAAATCTATATTTCTCGGAATCTTACTTTCCATTATTCTTGCGGGAGCCAATGCATATTTGGGACTTTTTGCTGGGATGACCGTCTCTGCTTCTATTCCGGCAGCAGTCATTTCCATGGGAGTTTTATCACTGTTTAAAAAATCAAATATATTGGAAAATAATATTGTCCAAACGGCAGCATCCGCCGGAGAATCGTTGGCGGCGGGTGTGATCTTTACCATTCCTGCATTAGTTCTCTTAGGATATTGGACATCCTTTGATTACGTCGAGGTGGCAAAAATTGCAGCCATCGGTGGTGTCATTGGAGTTCTTTTTACCGTACCTCTCCGTCGGGCATTAATCGTTACAGCCAAACTGAAATATCCTGAAGGTGTTGCAACTGCAGAAGTGCTTCGTGCCGGTGATGAAGCAAGACAAGGTGCCGAAGATGATGGGTCCGGGGGATTGAAAACAATCGGTATCGCCAGTCTGGTTGGTGGTCTTATGAAAGTTTGTCAACAAGGATTTGCCATGTGGCATGCTGAAGTTGCCGGTGCAA
>CAZSIH010000024.1:0-21608 GCA_964606925.1 uncultured bacterium | reverse complement strand
ATGGAAGCAATTTATTATCTACATTTTTAATGGTCAGATTTTGTTGCTTAAAAAAATATTTATAAATATCTTTAAATTTTTCTACTAAATCCATGCTTACCCTAAATCACTTTTATAAAAATCACGAATGAAAAACCTTGAATTTGTGAATTGGTTTGATTTTTGAATTTATTTTTTGGCAATATTCGATAATTCCCAATAATACATTTTCCCACTCACTATATTTAAATCCTGTAATTGTATTATTATGCCATATGAATATAAAATATCCTGAAAATTTATTTATTTCATCAATCAAACTTTTTACCACTTGAATTGCTTCTTCCGGTTTCAAACCCATGTAATAGTGCTGAATCAGCGTTTTATCCATCATTTGAAATGGGAATTCTAAAAAAGTGAAAGGTTTCTCATTTTTAAAATCATAGGGATGGTAAGGGAAACAAAATCCATTCCTGAATCCAATGTGTTCTGCAAATCCCAATGAAGTATCGTACCTTAAAGCTGATTTTTCAATAACAGTAAAAAATTCCGGGATACTCATCATTAGATAGTGAAACCGTCCTCCTGCAACAGATTGGGGAAATTGATTAATTTCATGAGCTAACTTAACTTCATCACTACCCGTTCCGATACTTCCGTGAATACCGACTTCATGTCCCGCATCATTAATTTTTTCCACGATGTGCTGCATTTTGGGGGATGTGAAATCATAATCAGCATTTGGATACCCGTTTTTTCGTTTTTTTTCTGTAATAAAATAATAGGAAGAAGTTACATCCAATTCCTTTTCAATATTTAATAGTTGGTCAAAATTAAACCATAAATCCTTTCCATAAATTCGTTTACTCCATTTTTTTATTCCGTTCCACCATTCACCTGCCCTGATCTGGCGATATCCATCCTGCCACGAACCGGTTTGGCAATGGTCAATGTCATGGGTGATCCCTACTTTCAATCCATCAGAGTGTTTCGGATTTACGGAAACATCCATTCCGGGAATTGACTCAATCGCTTTCACTAAAATATCAAAATAATAATTAACTACAGGTATTTGAATTAACCCTAATTTAAATAATAAACTTTCCTTTATTGGGAATCTCCCCATCGTATCACATTCATCACTGATATATTCCTGCCAACAGGACAGGAAATAAAAAGCGCTGATCAGAATGTCGCCATTTATAACGATTTTATCTTTTTGTGATCTTGAAATGATCGGATGGATATCTGTTTTTTCAAAGAGGATTGGAATTTTATGTCCTTCCCATTTACAAAAAGAATAATCAGGGATCTCCTGTTTCCGGGAAAAAAAAGACCCGATTTCACCGTGAATTATGTTTATTGCAGATTCACCTTCAACACCATAATTCAATAAGATTTGATCGTTAAGAGAATATAGATCATTAAATGTATTGACAACATAATCTAGTTTTGGTTTTAATTCAGAATGCTGATTATCCACTGTCAAACTAATTCCTTTTTGAATGAAATTCATCACGATCAGATTCGGTTCAATTTTTTCAATGATTTATATTTCCAGTAACTGGCTTTTACATAATTCAGGATTCCAATATAGTCTTCCCATTTTTTAATATAATTTACCAAAATTGAATTTTCCCGAAATTGGTTCACAGCTTTTAATAACATAATGTGAAGACGATGATAACTAATTGTGGCAGGGTCCAAGTCGGGATAATATTCTGCTTTGCAGTAATTGTATCTTGACCAATATCCCAAATCAAAAGAGGAAAGAGATAAAAGTAAAGAATTGAATCCATCATTAACCAAAGAATTGCAACGGGAATCCTCCGGAAAAACACGAGTATAATCAAATAGACCAAAAAGCGAAAAAATATGCCCATTCAAAACCAATACAGGAACATCAGCAGGATATTCTTCAAAAAATGGTCCCCATTGAGTCTGAGACATGACTCCTCCTTTTGATACCGGAATTTTAAATGACACAAGAGCTTTTTTTGCAGTTTCAAGATACTGGGTTTCCTGGGTGTGTTGAAAAGCCCTTAACAAAATAGATATAGCACGGGATTGCGAAAATGCGGACTGCCATGGTCCATGGATTTGATATGCCGGTAGAGGAACATGCGTCAACCACTGAATACCTAAATTATTTATTTCCTCTCCATTATTAACAAACCAATCTGCAAATTTAAGAAACCGTTTTAAGTCCCCCCCAGATTTTGTATTTAGATAGGTGTGAAAAACTGATAATCCCACCTGACCAATTGTGATCGGATAGTAAACCAGTTCTGATGATAAAACATCAATGTATGGGCGATTAAGGGGAATTCCATTTTCATCATAATCCGCAATAAGAGATTGGACTTTTCTGGATCTGACAATATTTTCATCAAAGATAAAATAATATTCTCCCAGTTGAGATGAGTTCACATCACTGGAAATTTCATAAAAATCGGATCCTCTTTTAAAGTCAGCAATGATTTTTTTCATCATGAAATATTTTTTATTGATAAACATATATCAATTAATTAATTCAGAAAATAAATTACATAACTGACCGGTCAAATGTTTCCGGTTATATTTTTGGATATTTTGAAAAGAAAAATTTTCTGAAGTTAAAATAAAATCAACGATCTTATCTGAATCATCATAATCAAAAATTTGACCGCTTTGGGTATCACGAATGATATTTGCTGCATCTGAATTGTGTGGAGCTATACATATTATAGGTGTGAATGACCTGAGATACTCAAATATTTTTCCCGTAACAATTCCATTATTATTTGCAGTATCAGGAATTACAAGTAATAAATAAGTGGATTTTACCATGGTTTGAATTGCAACTTTATGTGAAACGTAACCATAATACTTTACCTGATCCTTTATCCCTAAATTTTCAATAATGGTTTTGGCATCCGGATGAACATCCCCTGAAAAACGAAGGGTGACATTCACATTTTTCTTTTTTAGAATACAAATAGCATTTAAGAAAGATTCGGGAACCTGAGATTTTGCCATTCCCCCAATATAAGAAATTATTATTTTATCATTATTTTTTTCTTTTTTGGAAATTCCGTTAAAATCTTGCTCGTCGTATCCATTTGCAATTACTTCCACCTTGTTTTTTATTTGTTTATACAAAATTAAATCTCGTAAACTGGAGCTGACAGTCGTGATCATTTCTGCAGATGATAATATTATTTCTTCTTTTTTGCGGTCATTTTCTTGAGCAATCTTATGACGGCTATGTCCCTCTAAATGAAAAAGGTCCGTCCAAGGATCCCTGAAATCAGCTATCCATGGAATATCGTATTTCTCCTTCAATTTTTTTGCTATGAAATGTAATGAGTGAGGCGGTCCGGAAGAAAATATCAAGTCAATATTTTCCTTTTTAATAATTTTTTTCCCCATCGGGACAGCAAATGGAATCCATCCTTTCCGGGCATCCGGGATAAAACAATTTAACCTGATCCATTGTGAAAATTTAGAGAAGCTATTTGATGAATCCTGATCTAGGGTAAAAGTTGGAATGGATTTTTGTCTTGATAGAACCTTATAAAACATAAACGGGTGTAAAGATATAGATTTGTAAACATTCATCTTTTCCGATTCCTCAAGAAGTGTAGTATCCATATTTGGATATTCACCGTTTTGAACCGTTAAAATAACAGGTTCCCAACCAAATTCTGGAAAATATTTACAAAATTTCAAAACACGCTGAACTCCCGGTCCACCGGCGGGCGGCCAATAATAAGTGACCACCAAGACTTTCTTCATTTTATGGATTTTAAAAAAGGGATTTTTGAACGATTTTTATATGCAAAATGGGACAGTATAAAAATATACAATAAATACAAAATCATCTTTTCAATAGTTGCAAATTGATAAAAAGATTCAGGTTCAAAAACTAACTTTAATTGATGATCTCCTACCGGTATCATGACCGCCATATAAATATGATTTGCCTTATATATAGGAATCAATGAATCATTTAAAGTTGCTTTCCAACCTGGTTTGTAATACGATTCAGACATGACAAAAAGCGCATTTGATTCGACATGAAGATTCCATATTAAATGCCCTGGTTCAAACTTTTGTAACTGCGCTGAATTTAAGTCATTAGATGTAAAATTAAAATCCAATGCTTCTTCAACTATAACTTCATTCCGGGGAGAAAAATCAGCACTGTTAAGATAATTTAATCTCTCCCTCGAATTTGGTATGACCTTTGCTTGACTCACAAAAAATCCCCTAGGGAGAAAGTCATTTAAACTATATATGTAAATAGATTGTCCCGAAATCTCAGAGACAAGAGAAAGAGAGGGGTTAGATAACCGACTTGAACTAATCAAATATTTCACATTCATCATTGCAACTACATTCAAATTAAGTGGAAAATTATTACTAACTGAATGATATAAATTATTTGTTATTAATTCCTCGATACCATTCATTTTTACCGCACTGTATCCACCAATACTTTGGTGGTAATAACTCCATTGGTTACTCCCAAATAATTTCCCCACCGGGAATATCCTGAAGAGATCTTTATCCTTTTGTAAAAATTTATCTAATTGTGTTTGTTTGAAATATTTTCTCTCTTGCTTTTTCACATCCGAATACTGGATCGGTCTTTTCAATTGAATATTTATCAAGTCAAAAGCCATTACTCCGATTAAAAGAAGTCCTAAAATATATCGATTTATTTTTCCCATTAAAGATGCACTCACCAATCCTGAAACAGCTCCTAATATGAGTAAATAGCGAATCAGATCATTTTGAAACAATTCTATTCGAATTCCTTTTATAATCCGGATCGTTTCAGCTCCGTAAGAATCATTTCCATGAGTAAAAGAAAATCCTGAAGATAAAAACCAACAGAGTACTCCAAATCCAAAAAAACAGGAAATGATCCACATTAATCGGCGAAAATCTTTTTTCTTTACAAAATTTATTAGAAATTCCAATCCAAAAGAAGCAATCAAAATAATAATGAAATAGGTCATTGTAACGGACATCATTGGAGCACGAAATTTATTAAAATAAGGTAAATAATCAAAAAATAGTGAATAAAATGATTCAAAATGTCTGCCAAATGAAAGAAAGACGAAGAAGATTCCGAGACCAACCATTCCTAAAATATATTTATTCTTGCGTTGGTGAATTATCCCTAATACAAGAAGGAGCAAGATGAGTGGACCCATATATTCATAGGATTGGGTAAACGGCATATAGCCCCAATAACCGGGAATCGTCTTCCCTTTAAGGGCAGGATAGGAATCTCCATCATATTTTAACCCAGACATTCCTCCATAAAAATGAGGAAATATCCATGTTGCTAATTCTGTCGGGTGTGTAGACCAATTCGTGGCGTATTTAATATCCACCCCTGCATTTTCTTTTTTATCGGTTACCGGCGATTTTAAATTAACTGTATGTGCACCTCGAGCAGAATAGGGAAGATATTCTCCGGCAAGGAATAGAGGTTGGGATGCAATCATCAACGCTATTAAGATTCCCGATAATGTGAGTAATTTGATTATTAAAACAGTCTTCCATTCTTTATTCCGAAGCATTTGAATGAGTGGAATGATCCCAATGACAAAAATAAGTAAGGCGGTATAAAAAACTATTTGATAATGCTGTGTCCGGATTTGGTTTCCCCAAGCCAAGGCAAAAAGCCCCATGGAAAATAAATTGGGAGTTCGGAAAAAGTAAGTGGATGATAAAGTAACCCAAGGAATGATCATGACTGCTCTGAATTTCATAAAATGACCTTCTGCCCATAAAGCCTGATAATGTGGATATAAAACAAATCCCAATGCTCCAAAAAAAGAAGGTAACTGACTTAATCCCAGAAATCGTAATAAAAGAAACATCCCAGTCCCACCGAAGATATACCAAAGATATGTGTCACTCAGTAATTTCCCAAAAAACCTGAAAAGTGTGTCAATAGATACAGCTTTGGGAGGTATGCGAAAATATATGGGCATTCCTCCAAAAAGATAAGGATTATAAAGGGCGGTTTCTCCTGTTTGATTCTGATACTCTTTTAATTGATGAGTTTGCCCTTTTGAACCAATGACATCTACACCCTGGGGAGATAATCCATCTAAAACCATTGGTTTTAACAAAACCGCCATTAATATAGCAATAGCCAAAGGAAATAAATAATCAGGAATTTTGATGTTCATTTACACAAGTAGAATCCGACTTATCCTAATCGGAATAGTACTTTTTTTCAAAACCTGTGAAAGTTCCAGAATTAAATAAAACTCTTTTTGTAAAACCGGTAAAAAAACCGGTGCCATAACCAATGATTTGTGTGGGAATGACAAATATCAAATGACTCAATACACGAATGTCTTTATGCTTTACAGATCCAAAAACACACTGAATAAAAAAGAGTATTAAACCAATGATAAATAGAAATTGAAACAATGGAACGGACAAAATACTTCCAATTATTACTGTAATTACGGTAATAAGTCCAAATGAGGGTAGAAAATGTACCGGTTCCAATAGTGCTTTATCTATTTTGTACAGGTTGATCCTTGCAACTCCCCAATTAAATGTCTGTCTGAAAAACGATTTTAATGATGATCTCCGTCGGTGATATACTATGGCTTCCGGAATAAATCTGACTTTTGCTCCAGATTGAAGAATACGATGACTGAGTTCAATATCCTGTCCATGACGAAGGTTTCCAAAACCGCCTACTTTATTCACTAATTGTCTTGTCATCCCCATATTATGTGAACGGGGATAAAATTTTGCTAACATTTTTCTGCTATGACCCCGCATCCCTCCAGTTGTCAAAAATGAGGTCATGGAAAAATCAATTGCTTTTTGAAAAGGAGTAAAATCCGACCTCGCTGAATCAGGACCTCCGCATGCATCAAATCCCTCCTGAATAAAACGATCATAAATTGTCTCCATCCAAAGTGGATCAGCTTCACAGTCTGAATCAATAAATAAGATCAATTCCCCATTACTATTTTTTATTCCATTATTTCGTGCAGCACCGGGACCTTGATTTTTCTGGGTAGAAAACCTCAAGATAAAATCTACTTTTTTCTTTAATGAAGCAACCATTAAATCCGTTTCGTCTGTTGATCCATCATCTGCGATAATCAATTCAAAAAAGGAATGATCTATAGTTTGATCTTGTATGGAATGTATTAAAAAACTTAATTCCTTAGCTCGGTTAAATGTTGGTGTAACCACCGAAATAATCGGATTATTATTTTCGGACATGGTTTATTCGAAAATTTGTTTAATCCTGTTTTCCTTCCCCTGTGTCACTTTAGCTATCATTTCACCAATCAACCCGATGGAAAAAAACCAAAGTCCTAATACAAAAGCCATTACACCAAATAAAATTAATGCAAAATGAATTTTGAACGGGTGATTGTAAAGTAATTTTAATACAACTGCGTAACATTCAACACCAAAGGAAACCAGTAGACTTATTAACCCAAGATATCCAAATAAATGCAATGGACGTTGTGTGTACCTGTGCAGAAATAAAATTGTTAATAAGTCAAAAAATCCATGAAATAATCGTGCCCCTCCGTACTTTGTCGTTCCGTATTTACGTTCCCTGTGATGAACAGGGATTTCACTGATCTTAAACCTCTTTTGTCCCGCCAGAGCAGGAATATACCTATGACGACCCCCGTAAATTTCCAGGGAATCCACAACGTTTTTTTTATACAATTTTAATCCGCAATTGAAGTCATGAATTTTTACTCCTGTCATTAATCGGGTTACCCGGTTGAATAATTTTGATGGTATTTTTTTTGACCATGGATCTTTTCGTGATTTTTTCCACCCAGACACTAAATCAAAACCCTCCTGCATTTTCTTATATAAATTTTTAATTTCACCAGGGTCATCCTGCAAATCAGCATCCATAGTTAAAATATAATTTCCGGCTGCAATGTTAAATCCTTCTGATAATGCAGCAGATTTTCCATAATTTCTGTGAAATTGAATCAATTTTACCCGATTGTCCTGCTCATGAAAAGACCTGATAATTTTCCCTGAATCATCCGTTGAACCATCATCAATAAATACGATCTCCCATGCTGAAAATGGCGTAACATTTCCCTTAATTTCTTTGTACAACTCTTTTAATGATGACTCTTCATTATAAACAGGAATCACAATTGAAATGGAATTATTATTTTTCATTTATCAATTATTTAGTTTGGTTTGGTAGAAATGGGGGTCTTCATGAAATTCCCGTTCTATTATTTCAATTTTTAAATCAATTTTAGGAGTGTTAAGACTTATTATTACAGTATCTATCAAATTGTTTTCAGGGAATTTATTTGCAGAGAAGAGAATAGAACCATCTTCAATTTTCAAATTTGACTCAATTGCTGAATTTGTATCTGAGATAGGAATTATTCCCCATAAATATTTCTGGAGAACATCGGGAGTGACCACATCTCTTAATGAGTAATTTTGAATCAGATTATTTAGGTTATGTTTAATATTATCCTGATGGTTAATTATGAGGATATCTTGAGTATTTCCATGAACAGAGTACAGCCTTCGCCCCAGGAAATCCTTGATATGAATTTGCGAACTGTCTCTGGTTGATGTGAAAGAAAAATAAAGTTTACCCTTTAACGGATTAGCAGAAGAAATCTGCCCCTTACCAGCACAGTGTGTTATGGACATATTTACAATTATATTCTCGGTGTCCATTGTATGAATTATTTGAGATCTTTCTTTTTGAATCCAATAACCGCAACCTGAAATAATTAATCCAATACCCAAAAATATTCCTGGTTTTTTAAGGAGCACTTAATTTTTTCTTCAATTGTTCATTTCCAGGATCAAGATCAATTGCTTTATTCCAATAATATTTTGCATCGGAAAGATTATTATTCGCTTTATAAACATCACCTAAATGTTCCAATACAATCGCATTATGATCCTCAATATTCACAGATTGTTTTATATAATTTAACGCTAAAGTATTATTTCCAATCGCAAATAGAATCCAGCCCATGGTATCCAGGTAAGCAGCACTTTCAGGAACCAATTGAACTGCTTTTCTTGATAGTTCCAAAGCATAATTTAATCGTTCATTCCGTTCGGCTAAACTATAGGCAAAATTATTAAATGCTTGGGCATCTGTTGTATCTGTTTCAATTAAAATTTTGTAAAGACTATCAGATTTTGTCCTGGACAGTATCAAATCATATAGAATTGCAAGATTATGCATAGCATTTCTGGAATCAGGATTTAAAACCAATGCTCGCTCATAAAAAGGAATTGCAGAAAGTTTATCCCCAGATTGATTTAAAGCAAGTCCCATTAAAAATTGAATCATATAATTAGATTGGAATTTTTTTGATGCAGGTGTAAGAGTTTCAATTGCTTTATTCAAATTATTATGATTTAGGTACAACAGAGCCAAATCTGCAAATCCAATCGGATTATCAGGATGTTGAATTATGAGATTTCCGGCATATTCTTCCGCTTTTAAAATATTACCATTCTCATCATAGATAAGGGTTAAATAATGAGGTGCGGTCAGGTCAAGGGGATTTATCTGCATTACCTTGGTGAACACAGCTATTGCGGAATCAGGATCATCATAATTATAATAAAGAATTCCCAGTTGATTCATAAACTCCACAGGAGATCCGCTTACAACTATCATTTTTTTTAATGACCAAATTGTTTTTTCCTTATTTTCAAAGGCGAAAGAAATATTTATCATTTTTTTAATGTAATTCACATTGGTTGGGTTTAATGATATTAATTTTTGGATTAAATCAATTGTAAGGGATTCGTTTCTCAATTGTAATCCCAGTTCAACCGCTTTTTCTAAATAGGATAATTCCTGTGGATTGACATGATGTGCTTGTTGATAATAAGAAATTGATTTCTCTAAATTATTTTGTAATCGTTCTAACTCTGCCAAAGAAATGATATATTTTACCGAACCCGGATTCTGGACAGATAGGCGAAGAAAGACCTGTTTCGCTTCCTCAATTTCTTTTAATGCAAGAAACCGTTTTGCTAACAATTCTCTCATATTATTGTCTTCCGGTTCAACTGAAATCGCTTGCCTCATGTGGAAGATTGATAATTTCGGTTTTTTTAACATCCAATAACAATCTGCAAGAGATAGGTGAATTGTACTTACATTTTTATCAATCAATAAGGCATTTTGCAATTCTACCGCTGCCATAGCATAATTTCCCTGATTTATATACAATTGCCCTTCCATAAAATATTTTAAAGCTTCAGGATCAGGATCGTCTGAAGCAATTAGCTGGGATTGAATTGGTAAATCTGGTGATGTGGATGAACATCCTTCAAAACTGAGGACAAACACACATATAAAAATAAAAAAAATCCAGTTCTGCATCCGAAGGACCGATATTGATTTCATAAATTAGCTACGATGAAATAGCGGAACTCTTTTGAGTAATTGAAACCATATTTCCCCCTTGTTTTTTTGATTCATACATTGCTTTATCCGCTACCTCTATCAATTGTTCTATTTTATCCGAATCCGTTGGGAATTCTGCCATTCCAGCACTAATGGTCATACGAACATTCACGTTATTATAATCAAAATCGAAATCAGCAATATTACTCACCATCCTTGCAGCTACATGATGACATTTTGAAATATCGGTATCCACCAATATAATGATATATTCTTCACCACCATATCTTGCTACCACATCAATATTACGCACACTGTTCTTCAATAATTGTGCCGTCGTTTTAATGACATAATCACCATAGGGATGACCGTAATTATCATTAATTCGTTTAAACTTATCTAAATCAAACATTATGACGGCTAAATTCTGTTTTGTACGGTTTGCCCTATTCACTTCCTCTTCTATACGATCATTAAATGCTTTACGATTTAATACACCTGTTAGACCATCATGGATTGATGTCTTATGAATCTTTTGAAATTCCTTTAACCAAGATAAAATGTATCCTAAGGTCGATGACAATAATTCTAGCAGTTTTTGGTCAGAATCATCAAAGGGTCTGGGCATCAGTCGTTCCAATCCGATGGCACCTTTTGCACTCTCCTTTATATAGACCGGAGTAATCAGTACAGAAGAAAAATTGTATTCTTTATCTGAATTTTCATTGAATCTATATTTTTCGGAATAATGTTCTTTCCAGTTTTTTGTTCGGATTCCCTCATCCCTTAACATGGATCTTCCATGCAGAGATCCACGGATATTAAATTCAGTTCCTGCATTAATATCATCTGTTATCCCATCTACACTTTTTAACTGAGCTTTTTCTTCATCAACCAAGAAAGAAATACTTAATTTATCATAGGTAAAAAAACGATGACAAAGACTCTCTACAGCTTCATAAATATCTTCTTCTTTAGAATACATATCAACAGATTTATACAAATTTGTGATGTGTGAGTGATAATAATTATCCGTAAGCAGGGATTCAATTTTATCGATTTTGGACATCCCCAATGTAATAAAGTCCCCGTTATAACGTATGATATGTTGATCCCGGCTTTGAATTTTGCTGAAATGATCTGAATAAACCAAAATAAAACCCACAGGGTGATCCTTGTACATAATTCGTGACCCGATTAAACATTCGCTACCGGACCATTGGTTACCACCGAATAATTCATCGAAACAATTGGAATATTCAATTTGTTTAAACACCCGACTTTCATCCGAAGATAATAATTTAGTCGCCAGTTTAATTTCCTGTTGGATATTATTTGTATATTTATTGGATGACCCTTTCTGGAGTAATAACTCATTATTTTCTGAGTGTAAAATATATACAGCAGACTCATATTCCGAGTTGACCGCCTGTATGGATGTGCATACAGTTTTAACAAGTTCACTGAATTGATTTTGTATACCATCATCAACATCTGTCCCAATAAATGTTTGCAGACGATCTTCGACTTCTTCATTTATCATATCATTTCCATTTCTATGTTTAAAGAAAAAATAAATTGTAATGCCTAAAATTAGGAATAGTGCGGTTATGAATAACAGAGTTACCGTCATAAAATATATTGTTCCTTTAATTAAACCCTTTGATATTCATAAAGTTATTCCAAACTAATCCGTAAAAACTAAAAAAATCCCCGCTGGAAAACTAATATAATCAGCGGGGAAGAAAAAAGGGTGTTTGATAAATTTTAGTTATCTTTTACAAAGGTAGCTTTATTGTTAAGTGGAAAGGGGGATTTCCTCTGTTTTTCTTTAATGGATGTTGAATCAATCTCATCCTCATTTTTAGTCGCAGCAAGAGTATTCAATGTATTTGGATTCGTCAAAAGCGGAGAATGCTTCGGTTTCTGAATAACGACTTGCGGTGCTTGTTTTAATGTAAACGAAGAATTTCCAGATTGTGTATCAGGCATCACCTGTATTCCCAACCAGATCACACAAACTAAGGCTACAGAAAATACACCTGCATATATTGGAGTAAATCCAAAATAAGTTTTTCTGTACTGAGTGAATCTTTCCGGTTTATTCTTTTCAATTTCTATTTTTCGATTTAACCCGTCCATGAATCCATCCGGTACCGGAACCGGTTTCATTGATTTTATTGAATTCATTGTACTTTTTACGGATTCCACAATTTCCCTAAACTCCGAATTAGAATTTATGTACTTCTCAAATTCTTTTCGTTTTGGGATGGATAATTTATTTTCCAGGTAATCCGAAATTAAATCTTCAAACTGATAGCGGTTCATCTATAAGCTTTTCTCCTTTTATCTATATTCTTTAAGTGATTGTTGCAGTTGCAATCTAGCACGATTAATTCTTGACTTTACCGTTCCAAGGGGAACATTGACAATTTTACTAATCTCTTCATAGGAAAGTTCCTGAATATCTCTCAGGATGACCACCGTCCTGAAATGAAGGGGTAATTTCAAAATTGCTTTCTGAATATCTCTCTCAGCATACTCGCCTTGGACTTTATCTTCTGGTTCTAATTCCGTAGATGGAATTTCATATTTTCTATCATCCGTATTCAATTGACTTAAAAGGGTAATCTTTCGTCTTTTCCGTTTTCGCAATTCTGTCTTCGCAAGGTTTCCTGCTATGGTATAGATCCATGTTGAAAATTTTGCGATCTCCTTGTAATAATGTTTATGTGTGTACACTTTAACCATGGTATCCTGGACGATATCTTCGGATAGATCCATATCGCCTAAAAACCGAAAAACAAATGTCATTAACCGGTCTCTGAAACGCCGGACCAATTCAACATATGCCTGTTCATTTCCATTCTGAAAGCTGGAAATCAACTCCTCATCTGTATATCGAATTTGATCCTGCTTATTAACTGATTGCATGGAAAAGGAACTTGGTGAAAGCTGATTCATGATTGGTGGATGTTGTTTTTAATTTCCTGTCTAAAGATGCAAGATAATCAATAATTTTTTCGATTTCATCTAATGAATAATATTTTGCTCCAATGGGTACCCTTTTTTTCACATAAGGTGATAAAGGAATAGAACCAATATTTGATAAAAAAGTTCCATTAGAAATTTTTAAATAATAAAGGCTGGTAAAAAATGTAATGAGTATATTCATCACGATAGAAATATCAGGAGCTAAATTAAAAAAGGATTTCCCACGAATAAGTGCATCGTTTAACTTTTTCCTGGCGAGGACATCTAAAAATTCCCAGTTTTGGTAAGATTTTCGCCAGATCATACTTTCTTTTATGTCTTTTGATGTGATCTGTCCCGATCCTCCGAACTCAATAGATATTTTATCAATTTCATTGGCAATGTGATAAATGGAATCTCCAAACAAATGAACCATTTGTGCAATGGTATCTCCGGTTACAGACATATTTTTTTCTTTAAAAAGCACACTTGTCCATTTTTTAAGATCAGAATTGAAAGGTGTTCTCATATCCATGGGTTTTATAATTTTTTCCATAGCAGATAGAAATTTTGTTTTTTTATAAAAATCATCGTTGATTATCACAAAGGTGTGGTGAACATTAGGATTCTCACAATAGGATAAAATTTCTTTCTGTATTTTACCCTTCAATTTCTGTGGATAATACAGAATCAGTAGTTTCTTTGATGAAAATAAGTCAGATGTATTCAGTATATTCATCAACTGTCCTTTTTTTAATTCATCCGGTACCATAATTGTTTTTGACACTGAACCAGCTCGATTTAATTCAGTTTCTATTTTTTTAATTAAATAACGATGTAAAAAATGTTCAGGACCCTTAAATAAATAAACCGGCTTTATTTTCCCCGAACTGAATTCCCTTTGAACAGATTGAGGATCAAGTGCCATTGTTTTGTCTCTTGTCTAAAATACTGACAACCGTGATCATTAAAAAAGCTAAAACAAAACTTGATAGTCTCTCAGTTACTATCGATTGAAGAATGGCAACATTTGCCCAGATAACCGTTGTAATAAACCCAGTCAGTAATCCGGCAATAATTCCTTTTCTTGTTGTTTTCTTCCACCATAATGTCAAAACCAATGCAGGTCCGAATGCGGACCCAAGCCCACTCCAGGCGTAACTGACCACACCAAATATTTTTTTACCTTGCAACTCAGAAAATAGTGCAATTCCAAATGCGATTAATCCTAGTATCACAATGAAAATTCGACTGCTGGTCACACCGCTTAATACTTTCCCTTTTATTGAAATACCCAATCCAAAATCTTCCGTAATTGCTGATGTTGAAACCAAAAGTTGAGAATCAGCAGTGGACATCATGGCAGCCACAGCACCAGAAATAAAAAGACCAGCAAGAATGGGATGAAGTAATTCAGACGCCAATCGTGGCATGGCTTGCTCAATATCCACGTCCTGAAAAAATTCAGGACCGAAATAAACAAGAGCAACTAACCCTATTAAAAAAGCTCCTGTTATCCCTGGTATCGCCCATATAATTGCAATTTTGCGAGCGATTTTTATTTCTTCTGATTTACGAATTGCCATATAACGAATAATTAAATGAGGTTGACCTAAATAACCCAATCCCCAGCTCAAACCACCCAACATTGCCATCAGTCCCGCTATTCCGGATTTTCCCATTAAATAAGATGTATTATGACCGTTAAAAATCGTTTCTGCCTGTGATAAACTTTCTGCTAATGTCTTTTCCGAACCCTGTAATTCAATAAATCCTGCAACGGGTAGAATGACCAAGGTTCCGATCATGAGGATTCCCTGTAATAGATCCGTCCATGCAACAGCATAAAAACCGCCCATTAATGTATAAATAATTATAATTACAGCTCCGATTGAAATTCCGTATAAAGGATTCAAATCGAATAAGGAATGGAGGACTTTTCCGGACGCATGAAATTGTGCTGAGACATAAAATGTAAAGAAAAATGCAATGATGAGCGCTGAGAATAATCGAATGATATTTGTATGATCATTAAACCTGCGATGGAGATATTCCGGAATTGTAAGGGCTCCATATTTCTCAGTTTCTTCCCGGAGCTTTTTTGCAATGAGGAACCAAGATGCAATAATTCCTGAAATGGTTCCAATTACGGTCCAAACTTCTCCTAATCCTACAGCAATAGCAGCACCGGGAAGCGCTAACAATAACCATGCTGATTCACCTGAAGCCCGTTCTGAAAATGCCGTAACCCAGGGACCCAGTTTCCGTCCAGCGAGTAGATAATCTTCCTGTGTTTTGTTGAATTTGAAGGTCCAAATTCCAACTCCCAGCAAAAAAACCAGATAAATAATGAATATTATTCCAATCGTGTCCATTTTAAATCAATTATTAAACATTTTTGGGTTCACTATAAAAAGGTCGCATTCGAATTAATTTCATCTGGTTAATTGTATGATAGTCAATCTTGTCTGTCGGTGTGCAGACAGGAATGTCTGCACTACGAAATATTGGTAAAATAAAATATTACTTTTTTGGTAATGGTTCATTATTTTTTCAAAAAGATTAAGAGATAAACCAAGTGACGATTCCGGTAAACAAACAATAAAATCCAAACCAGAAAAACCGCCCGGATTTCAACCATCCCAACAGCCATTTTAAAGCGAAAATTCCAACTGAAAATGAACTGATTAATCCTATAAACATGACAGTCCAATTTATAGTACCGATTGATTCAATTTCAATTGCTGTGAGGACACCTGCTCCAAAAATAACAGGGATGGAAAGAAGAAAAGAAAAACGTGCGGATTTTTCAGATGATATTCCCAACGCAAGACCGGTACAAATTGTCAACCCGGAACGGGAAATTCCGGGAATAATTGCAATTGCTTGTGAAAGTCCGATCAGTAATCCGATTAAATAAGAAATTTCCAAATTCCCTCCTGAAAATCGTTTTGAAATAATTAACACAATTCCGGTACACATCAGTGCTATTCCAACATATTCAACCTGCTCAAAGATGACATCAATTTGACCTTTGAACAGAAATCCTGCGAAAACTGCCGGGAGTGTTCCAATAATTAACGTAAACACTTCTCTATGGGTTTTATCGGATCTTAACGTTGTAAGTAACTTTAAAATGTCTTTTTTAAAAATGACCAAAACACTGCATAATGTTCCTAAATGAACCATGACCTCAAACTCATGGCCGGGAATTGAAATACCCATGAACTTTTGTCCCAACACCAAATGACCGGAACTGCTCACAGGCAAAAATTCCGTAAGTCCCTGTACAATTCCCAGAATGAGTG
Source organism: uncultured bacterium (assembly GCA_964606925.1). Lineage (GTDB taxonomy): Bacteria > Fidelibacterota > Marinisomatia > Marinisomatales > AB-629-J13 > AB-629-J13. Next base: position 4,928 of record CAZSIH010000024.1, on the reverse strand, counting down.
ATTGAACCCAATCCATGTATTAATTCTTGTCTGACCAACCCATCATTGCAATCATTCTTCCTTTCAACCCTTTGTCTCTTCGATATGAAAAAAACAGATCTTCTCTGCAAAACGTACACAAGTCGCAATTATAAATCGCTTCAGCATTTACTCCCATGGAAATGAGTTGGTCCAAAACCATTTCTTTCAGATCAACCTTAAATAATTCATCCCCGTTTGGAACAACATATTTTGAGGGAAATTGCGCTACAATATCATCTCTCACTTCAAAATGGTTTCTGCAAATCGAAGGTCCAATTATTGCTCGAATATGCGAAGGATCACCTCCGTTTTGGACCATTATTTGTATGGCGTTTATTGCAATTTCTCCCACTGTACCTCTCCATCCTGAATGAATGAGTCCTGACAAACCGATTTTATTTTCAAATAAAAAAAGTGGAATACAATCACCAACTTTGATAGTTAAAACTATGTCCTTTTTTCTTGAAATGAAACCATCCACTTTTTGTTTTTGCAGAGGTTTATTTACAAACTTAATTTTATTTGAGTGAGTCTGAATTGCGGAACACATTTCATTTTCAGATAATTGCAACTTTTGAGCCAATTTAGATCGAATCACTTCATTTTTCCCCGACAAAGAACGTAAGGAGATCCCTGCTTTTAACTCAGGAATATTGAACCATGCGGAAAAATTGATGTGATCTTCCAAATATTGTATTTTCAGGGATTTTCCGGGGCAAAGATTATAAGCGAATCAGAAAGAAAATAACCCAAAGAATGAAATTGAAAATCTGAGTATTGCAAAATGTTCACTGCATGATTTATTCGTGAATGGTCCGGGAAATAATATCTATGGGAATTCGTTTCGATAAAATTAGTTTCATCCTTGGTTTCATTAGAAGGTGTATTCAATAGATATAAAGCAGTATCATAACCATCCATAAATTCTGTATTCCCTCTGTTGAATTCTTCTCTGTCAGAATAATTCAATGATTTGAACATGGATGATGTCAGGAGAATTAAATTCTGAAAATGAGGTCCGATATTATCCTTGTTCAGGGTTTCCAGATCCAGCCAGCCGTCATGACCAACAATTTGAGTTTGAAGATTATACATTGGGAGTTGAGTCCCGACAATTGACAGATCTTCATGAGCCAAGGGTAAATACAATCCATCGATGGTTGCCAAAGGAACTTTACTGGAATCCCGTTTAGTTTTCAGAGGATTTTCCTCATCAGCTTCTTCTTCAAAAAAATCATCAGTATCAATGGAAAACATAGCATTCAGACTATCAATATCCATCCCTAAAAACGGTTCAAATACATTTTTTTCCGGAATCAAATCCCAAGCGGTCTTCCGTAAAGAAGAAAATTGACGTTTCATATTTCTTGTCTCGGGGGAATACCAATCCACAAAAATGGGACTGATTTCCTTCCGGTCTAATTCTTCAAGAAATGCATCAACACATTGATGACCTTCGGGGGTGGATGGCGCAACGATAGCGATAGAATCCAACCCTAAATATTCTGTCATGTATCTTGCCGATAATTTTCCTTTCAATCTGAATCCCGGTTCCAATTGGATAGTATTTGGAGAGATATCTTTTAGCCCTTCACTTTGGAAATATGGAAGGAAAATATTTTTATTTTCTGAAAACTTTGAGGATACTCCTGCAAGTGTGAATTGAGATGACAGCGGACCTACAATTGCAGATATATTTGAATAACGGGACATATCCCTTAAACTCTGTATCGTCCCAATGAGACTGCTTTCATTATCATAAATGTGGAGAGAATAATCCATTTCAGATTGGGAAAGAAATCCTTTCTGAAATCCTTTCAAAAAGCGATTTCCCTTTGCTTCTGATTCCCCGGTCAAAGGTAAAATAATACCGATTTTTTTTAACGAAGATTTCTCCTGTGCTACAGATCTAAGAACATCATCATAGGTATTAAAATAATTTTCGGGTAAGTTGAGAGGGTCAACCTGATGAACAAAATCTTCTGCTTTTGACCTTTCACCGTATGTTAAATGACTGATGGCTGATGCAAGAAGTAAAATATCGAGATGTTCAGGGTCAATTTCCAGTAATCGGATGGCTTCAATATCATGAGCAGGAAGTCCGATAGAAATAGTATTCAAAATTCGTTTATCTAAATTTAGCGCAGATTCACCCGCTGAGTATTTTCTTGCTCTAAAATAATAATCAAGGGCTTTTGAATAAAAACCTTCATTGATCAGAATATCACCGGAAATCTGGTACACATCACTTTTATATTTACTGTCAGGGAAAATAGTGAAGTATTCATGAATTGCCGATCTGGATCTTTCCATATTTCCCTGAGCATAGGCACATTTAATTCGCAGTAAAAGTACTGCGCTGGAATAATCACCCCAATCAGCTAATGTGCGTTTTGTTAAAATCTTTTCGGCAATGGCAACTCTGTCTGAATTAAAATGCCGTACAGCAACCTCAAATTCGGTTTTAGGGTTTTTCAGTGCAAAAAGACATTGGATACTGATTAAGAAAAAGAGAAGTGGATGGATGATCTTGTATTTATTCAAAAGATAAAATTGTGAATTTTAATTAATGGTAAAATTACATACTATTTAACAAAATTGGTAATTATCAATCAGATTTTCAATCTACTTATTTAAATTTACCCTTGATGTGTTTAGCTGCAAATTGATACCCCTTTGTATTTTCCCTGTTACAGGGGAAAATAGCGATAACGATTGATTTTTTTTTATGGAATCCTCTGATTATCTCCCATGTAATGGGGGAGAAAAAAGAGGGGTCATTTAAAATGGGAGATAAATTAAATTTTCGATTAACAATTTGAGCGGAATGAAACCTACAACGTCAATCGTGGGTGAAGCAAACGGGAGTTAAAGAGCTATATTGAAAGAATAGGATTTGATTTCATTAAAATAATTTAAACGGTTTTTGAGCCTCAATAAAATTCCCATGTATCAAATTTCCGTTTTTGTATTCTCCCTCCCAATATATCTTCCCATTTATATCATAAAATATATATGTACCCACTTGTTTTCCATCTTCATAGCTTCCTACACTATTTATCTTTCCATCTTCAAAATAATTAAAAATTTTACCTTCTAATTTCCCGTTTTTATAATTTTCTAACTTTAGTTTAGAATATATCTCCTTGTTACCATAACCATAATAAATAAACTCACCCTGTTCTTTTCCGCCTTGGTAATTCCCCTCTTTAATTACAGTGCCACCCCTTTCATAAAAGGTGAATTTCCCATCCCATTTTCCATTGTTTAAATTGCCTTTTAATCTAACTTCTCCGGTTGGATAGTATTCGATGTATTCCTGACTGAAAGAAAAAGAAATAAGTAAAAATAGTATGTGGTATAATCTTTTCATGAAAATTCCTTTGGTGATTAAAATTTACTAAACGACTTCAAAAATGGCTATAAGTAAAAATGGTTCCTGTTTACGATACCTTTGAATCAAAATCGTGAGTATGGATAATGATCATTTTGTCAGAATTCTTCAATCTTTTTTATGGACCCATCTTTGTTATAGTAAGTCCATTTGCCATCTTCCTTTCCTTCCGCAAAGTTTCCTTCTGAATGTTTCTGTCCATTTTTGTAATACCAAATCTCTTTACCATTTCTTATTCCATCTTTATAGTTTCTCTCACTACTTATCTTTCCGTTTTCGAAATAATAAGACCATTTACCCTCTATTTTTCCATCTATGTAGTTTTCTTCCCACCCTTTTTTTCCGTTTTCATAATACCAAATCTTTTTACCGTCTAATTTTCCATCTATGTAATTACATTTTATCCTGATCTCTCCGTTTTCGAAATAGTAGGTCCAATCTTCATTTTCTTGTCCATCATTGTAGTTACTTTCTACCCTTATCTTTCCGCTTTGGTAATACTCAGTCCATTTCCCATCCTTTTTTCCATTTTCTACGTTTCCTCTACCGGATATCTCTCCGGTTTCGAAATATTCTATAGATTCCTCACAAAAGGTAAAGGAAAGGAAAAGTGTTGATATAATTATAAGTATTTTTTTCATAATTCAGAAATCATTCCATTTGTTTTGGATATTACATTGAAACTCATCTATTAGTTCCTGCCTAAGATTATAAACTTCTATCAAAGGACAAACCGAAATTACAAAAAGAAATATTCAAACTCTCTGAACTACGTTTGGGTTACAATAAAAATACACAGAAAATTAGTTGAAAATAAATTTAAGATTGGGAAAAGTAGAACTACTGTGGATTCAATTATTAGAAAAATAAAGAAACGGGAAGAGTTTTATCACAAACCCATCATGGATTGATATGGAAAATTTAGGGTTGAGTGGAGAGATATTTAGATATTCAAAATTTTGATTTGGGGTAGGAAGAAAGTGGAATAAAGTTAAATCAATAGTTACCTTTCAATGACATCATCAATATATCTAATTTTTAACCGTAGAGTATCCTCAATCATTGTCTCTACACTTTTCAATTCTCTCCTCTTAATTTTTAGTTCTTCATTGTTAGACCAATTGAACTCTTTTAGAGGAAGAACTTGAAAATAACAATTCTCTTTGAGAAACTTTTTTCTATCATCTTGAATAGAAAAATCAAATCCAAATTTAATACCGAGAGTTTTATCAAGACTCATATGTCGACCCAATACAGTTGATTTATATCTATTTGTAAAATGTTGACTCAATCTTCCTTTTAAACCCTTTCTACTAACTGTCATACCAACTTTAAGAATAGATTCTCCAGAAATAGTTTTTAAATCAAAAGTTGTGTGTAAAATATAAAGGCCACTATCTGTGATTTTAAATTTAGGGAAATCCTCCTTAGTAGTAAATACTTCACTGGAAAGTAACTTTTCCAAGTATTCCATAATTATTGACTATCCACTCTCCACAAATCACTCAACCGT
>CAZSIH010000023.1:0-21646 GCA_964606925.1 uncultured bacterium | reverse complement strand
AAAGTGCAGAAAAATTCATGAAAGAAATGCAGGGAAATGGATTCGGTGCGTATATTCAGCAATATTATAAAGAAAAATCCAATGAATTGTGGTACCGAATCAGGGTAGGATCATTTGATACAAAAGATTCTGCTAAAATAGTTGCCAATGAAATTCAAGATTCCATGCATTTGGAGTCATGGATTGATTATGTAAGAAAAACCAAGGAGTAATACAAATGGGACCTATGAAATTATATTTTGACATTCGTGATGTTCTGCGGGCACCCCGTCTGGCGTTAAGCGGAAAAAAAATAATGATCATGCTGGTAGGTACTTTGATAGGCTATGGAGCTTATTGGGTATTTACAGCTATTTCGTTCATTTTATGCGGAATCACATTAGGTGATATGTGGGCAACATATGGACTCTATCCCTGCCTCGTTGGTGTTACGGATTCTGCTCCATGGTATGCCTGCGCAGTCTTTGATATTGGAGTTTTACTCTTATTTTTCTCAATATCATTTGCTTGCACAGCCGTATCAAGGGTGACATATAAACAGTTGAAAGGTGATGAATTCTTTTCTTCATCTGACTCTTGTAAATATGTGAAAAAACATTGGACCGCCGTCATCATGGCGCCAATATCCATAGCATTAATCATCACATTTTTTCTATTTTTCTCAGGGATCTTTGCTCTCTTTGGTAAAATCCCATATGTTGGAGAATTTCTTTTTACCCTACCTTACCTCTTCTATTTTATTGGTGCTTTATTTACGATTTATACGGGAGTTGTATTTATCGTTTCCCTTCTTTACACTCCTGCTATTGTAGGAGTTGCAGAAGAAGACACTATGGGAACTGTGTTTCAATCGTACACTATTTCCTGGTCTCAACCCTGGAGAATTCTTCTTTACCATGTATCCCTCCTTCCGGTTTTAGTTATTGGAATACATGTGTTTAAATGGTTTATGAACGCAAGTTTCTCACTGATCAATACCGTGTTTGGATGTGAATGGTTCATGGGTGATAAATTGAACCGAATCGTCAGTTATGCCTATGAAAATGTATATCCCGACTTCATAAATCAAATTTGTGCCTCATTTAATTGTATCTGCACAACAACATGTAATTTCTGTTGTTCCTGCTTGTCATTTATTCCATTTAATAATGGTGGTGATCTTAGTGGTACAGAAATGATTTCTGCAATTATTCTCAGTTGTTTTCTGTTTATAATTGTATTAGCTGTCGTTTCTTATGGCCTGTCCATTTTAAGTGTTGCAGAGACGCTGATGTTTGTCATCTTCAAAAAGAAGTCCGATGACGATAATCTTCTTGAACGGAAAGATGAAGATGAATTAGAAGATGACGATGATACTGACTTTGGTATGACCGATGATTCCGATGATGATAACAAATCAGACTCCGATAGTGAGGGTGATTCCAGTGAAAATAAATCCGATGAAGACGAAACAAATTCTGATTCTTCTGAGGAAGAATCTTCCGATTGAGGATTACTAAATCCTAACACTTTAAATACATCCAAATTTGATTAAATATACTCAGGTTCTGTTCGAATCATGCAGTTATTTCGAAATGAATTACAGATTGGATTTGAAAAAAAGAACACCTTCATTCCTGTAGATTCCCTTGATGTTCCAAATTTAATATTTGCTGAACCGATCATTCATTGTGTTTTATCCTGCAAACCTGATAATCAGGGATATAAATTAAAGGGAAATGTGTCGTGTACCCTGTTGGTGGAATGTGACAGGTGTTTAACAGAATTTCAAAATCATCAAGATATTTTATTTAAGTTAATTTTAACATCTAAAAATGATGTCCTCAGTGAAAAAAACAATGAAGTTATTTTTTTCTCAGAAGAAATGAAGCAAATTGATATTTCACCCTTCATCAGAGAATCTATTCAACTTTCGACACCTATGAAATCCCTGTGTGGAGAATTATGTAAGGGGTTGTGTTCCCATTGTGGCATCAACTTGAACAAACAATCCTGCAAATGTAAATCCGGTCAAAAGCGTACACCCTTTGAAAGACTGGATCATTTAATTTCAAAATAAAAAAAAGGAAAATTTAATGGCATTACCAAAAAGAAAACAGTCAAAAGCACGTGGTAGGAAAAGACGAACTCATTATAAACCTGCACCTGTCAATTATTCGGATTGTCCTCAATGCGGATCAACAAAACTTCCCCATCGAGCATGTCCAAATTGCGGTTATTATCGAGGTAGACCTGTCATTTCAGCAAACGACTAAGAATCGGAGTTGAATCTCGCCCTGGATATAATGGGTGGCGATGAAGCACCATCTGCAGGAATCGATGGTGCCCTACAAGCTCAAAACCAGCTTTCTGAAAACACTCATATTATTTTAGTCGGGGATGAATCAGTCATACTTGAACATTTAGATGGCAAATTACCTGATAATTACTCTATTTGTCATGCTCCTGAAAAAGTGACAACAATGGATAAAGCATCCAGAATTTTAAAAACGAAACCGGAATCATCCATTGTGAAAGGACTCAAACTGGTAAAACAGAAAAAAGCCGATGCTTTTATCAGCGCAGGGAGTACCGGAGCGGTCATGGCAACCGCTCTTTTATTATTAGGAAGGATTGAAGGTGTACGGCGACCGGCATTAGGAGCATATATTCCAACAAATATCGGTGGAAAAATATTATGTGATGTAGGTGCAAATCCGGAAGTAAAACCGTATCACCTGTTGCAATTTGCCGTTATGGCATCGTATCATTTAGAACATATTGAAGGATTTAAAAATCCAAAAGTGGGATTGGTAAATATTGGTGAAGAACCAAACAAGGGAAATGAACTCTATCAGGAATCCTATAAACTGCTGACCGAGAGTCTTCCAAATTTCATCGGAAATGTAGAAGGACGGCATCTTCTTACCAGCGAAGCCCGAGTACTTGTATGTGATGGTTTTGTTGGAAATACGGTTTTGAAATTTGCAGAGAGCTGGATCAATATTTTCAGTGAAGAAATCAATGACCGCATTAAGGAAAAGCTAACCTATAAACTGGGAGCTGCTTTAATGAAACCGGTATTCAGTTCCTTGAAAAAACAATATGATTATGAAGAACATGGTGGAACACCTCTATTGGGTGTGAATGGAGTCTGTATCATAGCCCATGGAAGTGCAGGAACAAAATCAATAAAGAATTCCATTTTCGTTGCTAAAAAATGCGTGGAAGAAAAATTTGTTGAAAATACAAAAAGTGCTATCGAAAAATTCATGGCGAAAAAAAATTGAATGCCTTGATCACAGAGACAGCAAAATATTTACCGGAAAGGGTATTAACTAATTTTGATCTTGAAAAAATGGTGGATACATCGGATGAATGGATCCAATCAAGAACCGGAATCAAAGAGCGACGACTGGTTAAAAAAGGTGAAGCAACTTCAGACATGGCAGCAAATGTTGCGAATAAGTTATTGGAAAAATCTGGAAAATCACCTGAAGATATCGATGTAATAATTATAGCTACCTGCACACCGGATATGTTGGTAGTGGCTACTGCTGCACTGGTTCAAGAAAAAATTGGTGCAAAAAATGCGTGGGGATTTGATCTGACCGGTGCATGTACAGGATTTATTTATGCACTGGAAACGGGTGCTAAATTGGTAGAATCAGGGTCTTATAAAACTGTCATGGTGATCGGTGTTGACACCATGAGTTCTATCATAGATTATACAGACAGGAATACCTGTGTCATTTTTGGCGATGGCGGTGGTGGAGTCATCCTTGAACCGACTCATGAAGACATTGGGATAATGGATGCTCTTTTACATCTCGACGGAAGCGGAAGTAATTACTTGAATGTTCCGGCAGGAGGCAGTCTTAAACCTGCCACATTAGAAACCGTGTCCAATAACCAGCATTTTGTTATTCAGGATGGAAAAACAGTATTCAAATTTGCCGTAAGAAAAATGGCTGATGTCAGTGCAAAAATACTGGAAATAAATGGTTTTACCGGAAAAGATCTTAAACTTCTTATTCCACACCAGGCGAATAAACGAATCATTGATGCTTCCCGTGAACGATGTAACTTATCTGAAGAACAGGTGTTGATCAATATCCAAAAATATGGAAATACAACTGCAGGAACTATCCCCATCGGATTGGATGAAGCGGTAGAAACAGGACGAATTGAAAAAGGTGATCTTGTTCTTTTAGCAGCATTTGGTGGCGGATTTACATGGGGAAGTATGTTGATCAGGTGGGGTGTGTAATTTGAAGACTGCTTTTCTTTTCCCCGGACAAGGATCCCAGAAGATCGGGATGGGATGGGATATATATGAGAATACCGAAATTGGAAAGTCCTATTTCAATAAAGCTGATGAAATCATGGAATGTGATCTTTCTTCAATTATTTTCAATGGTCCTGAAGATAAATTAAAGGAAACACGATATACTCAACCTGCTTTATTCATCATTAGTGTTATCCTGGGAAAACTTTTGGTTGAAAAGGGAAATAAACCGGATTTCGGAGCAGGACACAGTCTGGGGGAATTTTCTGCACTGACCATTGCTAATTCATTTGATTTTAAAACTGGATTGAAATTAGTCAAATGCAGGGCAAATGCCATGTACGATGCAGGGAAAACCCTCCCGGGGACAATGGCGGCAATTATCGGTTTACCTCCCGAAAAAGTACAAACCCTCTGCGATGATGTCACAAAAAACGGGTCTGTGGTCTCTCCTGCAAATTTTAACGCACCGGGACAAGTGGTCATTTCCGGAGACAATGACGCTGTTAATTCATGTATGAAATATGCAAAAGATTGCGGTGCAAAAATGACCGTAGGGTTAAACGTAAGCGGTGCTTTCCATTCAGCCCTTATGAAACCTGCAAGACATATTCTTGCAGAATTCCTAAATTCAATTGAAATTAGGGATGCAGATTTTCCCATATTTTTGAACGTTACAGCACAACCAACTCAGGACAACTCAGAAATTAAATCTAATTTACTGCTCCAATTGGAACATCCTGTATTGTGGTCGAACACAATCGAGAATATGATTTCATACGGCACAACCAGATTTCTTGAGGTGGGACCGGGAAAAGTGTTAACCGGATTAAACCGCAGAATTAATAAATCAGCATTGACACAAACCATTGGAACCTTAAATGAATTAAATTTATGTTTGATTTAAAAAATAAAACAGCATTGATTACCGGAGCTTCCCGGGGAATCGGAAAAAGTATTGCAGAATTGTTTTGTCACATGGGGATTCATGTTGCGGGAATTAGCAGGAATATAACACCGATAAATGAAATTCAAATATCGTCCACAAATGCAGGAAGTATTAAGGGATATTCTTGTGACATTGCCAATGGAGAAAGCGTAAAAGAAACGGTTTCCAAAGTGCTAGAGGATTTAGGGAGAATTGATATTTTGGTCAATAACGCCGGCATTACAAAAGATACACTATTAGCTCGGATGACAGAAGAACAATGGGATGATGTAATGGCTGTAAATTTGAAGGGTGCTTTTAATTGTATACGCCATGTTATCAGACCCATGCTGAAGCAAAAATTTGGAAGAATTATTAATTTAGGATCCGTTGTGGGAATTATGGGAAACAAAGGACAGGCAAACTATGTTGCCTCAAAAGCAGGTTTAATGGGACTCACCAAATCCTCCGCCCAGGAACTGGCGAAACGTAATATCACAGCAAATTGCATTGCCCCCGGATTTATAAAAACAGATATGACTGAAAAATTATCCAAAGATGTAAAATCTCAAATGAAAATATCCATCCCTATGGGACGGTTTGGAACACCACAGGATGTAGCCTCCTTAGCTTTATTTTTAGCTTCAGATGAAGCCGGTTACATCACTGGACAAACAATTACCGTTGATGGCGGTATGGTAATGAATTAAAATAAAAAGGAGTTGAAATGTCAACATTTGATAAAGTAAGAGATGTAGTTCTGGATAAACTGGGAGTGGAAGAAACCCAAATTACGATGGAAGCGTCTTTTGTAGATGATCTCGGTGCTGATTCACTGGACACGGTTGAACTCATTATGGAATTAGAAGAAGAATTTGGAATCGAAATTCCTGATGATGATGCTGAAAAAATCACCACAGTTGGTTCTGCTGTAAACTACATTGATGGAAATTAATTGATTTAATCTTCATTCGTTATGAAAATTGTCGTTACCGGATTAGGTGTTCTGGCTCCCAACGGTCTTACGGTGCCTTCCTTTTGGGATGCATTGTGTTCCGGTAAATCAGGAATAGACACTATTTCCAGTTTTGACATTACGGATTTCCCCATCACCATTGCAGGTGAATTACCGAGTTTCGATCCGGAAAATTATGTGGAACGCCGTGAAGTCAGGAAACTGGATCGGTTTTCGATTTTGGCGCTGGCTTCTGCCAAGGAAGCCATTCAACATTCAGGATTGAATTTAGAATCAATCCGCCGGGAAAGAATCGGGGTCATTATAGGCACCGGTGTTGGAGGAATTCAAACTTTGGAAGAGCAACATACAGCATTAACCACCCGTGGACCACGGCGGGTTTCACCGCATTTTGTTCCAAAAATGATTGCGAATATTGCTGCAGGTCAAATTGCAATAAAATATGGATTTCAAGGACCGAATCAAACGATAACTTCTGCTTGTGCTTCTGCTAATGATGCCATCGGGATGTCATTGAGGTTGCTAAGAGCAGGAGATGCGGACATCATCATTTCAGGCGGGTCGGAAGCAAGTGTTTCACCCTTACCAATGGCAGGTTTTGCTAATATGAAAGCCCTGACACAAAAAAATGATGTCCCGTCTGAGGCAAGCCGCCCCTTTGATCTGGATCGAAATGGATTTGTTATGGGTGAAGGTGCAGGAATGCTTGTATTGGAAACGGAAGAACATGCAAAAAAGAGAAATGCAAACATTATTGCTGAACTTGCCGGTTATGGAGCTACGGATGATGCCTTTCATGTTACCCAGCCCATCGAAGGCGGGGTTGGAGCAGTCAATGCAATGAAAATAGCCCTCGAAGACGGAAATATGAATTTAAATGAGATTAATTATATAAACGCCCACGGTACCTCAACTTACTTCAATGATAAAAATGAATCAGCGGCAATCCGTACCCTTTTTGGTTTCCATGCTGAATCGTTAAAAGTCAGTTCTACAAAATCCATGACAGGACACTTATTGGGCGCAAGCGGAGCCATTGAAGCAATAGCATGTATAAAAGCCATTGAAACTGATCGAATTCCTCCCACGATCAACTATACAACACCTGATCCTGAGTGCGACCTTTACTATGTGCCAAATAATTCTGAATCCCTATCCATCACCGGAATATTATCCAATTCATTTGGATTTGGCGGTCACAATGCGGTTCTTTCATTTCGAACATGGGAAAAAAATTAATGCCGATAAAAAGGCTGATCAATTCTCTATACCGAAAATTTAAATCCCACCCATTAGAAAAAACACTTAAATATCATTTTAAAAATAAGGATTATCTAACCCAAGCATTAACCCATAGATCTAAGTTTTCCAATTCCCGGAAAAATTATGAACGATTGGAATTTCTGGGAGATGCAGTCATTGACATCGTTATCAGTAAATTTTTAATGAAAGAATTTCCCATGGGGGACGAAGGGTTATTAACCAAGAAACGATCGGGACTGGTTCAAAAACAATTTTTAGGATCCATAGGAAATATGTTTAATCTTGTTTCCTATTTATCAATTGATTCAACGGTTAATTTAACAAATGAAAAAGTATCCATCCGTCAGTCTGCAAATTTATACGAAGCGCTTTTGGGAGCGATTTATTTAGATGGAGGGCTAAATCCTTGCAGGAGAATCATTAAAGCTACTATCTGGGCACACAAAGAGGAAGCATGGAAAACAAAAAATTACAAAGGAGATCTCATTGAACATTGTCATTCAGATTCAATGGAATCTCCTGTTTTTTTAGTGTCAAATGTGACGGGACCGGAACACCAGAAAATGTTTGAAGTTCATGTAAAAATCAATGGCAGAACCTTTCCTCCCGGGTTCGGTTCAAATAAAAAAACCGCTGAACAAAAAGCGGCTGAGAATGCGCTGGATCTATTAAAAGGTTAACTATATTCTTTTAGTTGGTCCCGAATCACTGCAGCTTCTTCATATTTTTCCAGTTCTACGGCTTGTTTCAATTTACTTTCCAAATCTTCTTTCTGATCTTCAATCTCAGGAATTTCTGAACCGATTTTATTGTCATCCTCTTCATATTGTGATGCTTCATCCATGATGGATTCATCAACGAAAATGGGAGCTTCCATCCTCAGGGCGATTGCGATTGCATCACTGGGACGGGAATCTAAATTTAACGCCCCAATCAGAGATCCCTGAATTTCTATCCTTGCATAAAATACACCATCGATTAAATCAGTTATTTTAACTGAATTAATTTTCCCTTTGGATTCACTGATCATCGCTTTTATGAGATCATGAGTCATGGGTCTGGGAGGTTCGGTATATTCCATCGCTAATGCAATCGAATGAGCTTCACAGGCACCCACCATTACGGGTAGTGATCTTTCTCCGGAAATTTCATTTAACAGCACTGCATAACTCCGGCTGGTATGGTGAAATGTAATTTTAGAAACTTTAACTGGAATCATGGCAAAAGTTAGTTACGAAGAAAACAGTGTACAATGATTTTCATCACATCATTCATACAATCACCTGTTTATTTTAAGATCCCAGAGCATGTTTCAGGAAGTTGATTTTATCAACCGGTGTGGGATCTTTCTCATGGAGAATCGCACACCAATAACTGAGCCAGTCTCCGTAATGAATAAAATGAAATATTCGTTCGATTGAAGACATTCCTTCCAAATGAATGGTGTATTGTTTTACAGGCAATTGATTTAATATGCTTTGTGTGATCTCGACTCTCTTTTGATTTCTAATGTGACCGTTTTTATCAACCAGCCAAAGGACACCTATATGTGAAAATAATTCAGGGTTATTTTCCCATCCTACAATTTCATTATGATTCATTTCCGGAATTTCATTAACATAAGCAAGCATTTTACTGTTTTCACATAATTGTCCTTTTAAGCGGATTGAAAGTTTATCTGTTACTCCTGTTTCTCCATATATAATCACACATTTTTTATAAATCTTATGTGCTAATAAATATACCGGATTCTGAGAATCCATTTTTGAATATATATCTCGTTTTTCTAATAATTCTCGGATTGTTTCTTTTAAAATGGATTCTAAATCCAAATCAATCTTCATTATTTTCATTATAAGATACATCATGGGTATCATGGAAAAGCCAACCGCTGCCCGGGGTTGTAACCCACCGGGAATGGTAATTTCATCATAATCATTTTCTTTTAACCATAAGGATAAAATTCCACCGGTTGTTATCCCAATGATTGGCGCATTTTTTAATACCGCTTCCTTAAATACGGATAAAGTTTCTTCTGTATTTCCGGAATAGGAAGAACAGATCACCAGGGAATTTTCATCCACCCAATTTGGTAATATGTAATTTCTGGATACAAAAAACGGAATTGTCAGATGGTTTTTTAAAGCCAGAGACAATAAATCTCCTCCGACTGCAGAACCGCCCATTCCAGCTAAAATAATTTTATTTACCCTACCGTAGTTTTTCCTCAATCCAATATTTTTCCCGATTTCAAGGGCTTTTTCAATCTGATCAGGAAAATCAAAAATGGATTTAAACATATTCTGTGGGTCTATTTTTTTTCTATTCATTTTTCTCCTAATGATCCCTATTAAGAATAAGTTCGGTAAATTGTTTTAACCGAGAATTGCATGGTTCCGGAAATTTTTTCAGGATTTCATTTGACCGTTCAATATAGGAGTGGATCATGCTTTTGACTTCGTCAATAATACCGTTTGATTCCAGAAATTCCTTTTGTTCTCTGATTGAATTGTCAATATTTTTGAAATTTGAGTTTAATTTATCCCACCCCTTTTCATCTTTTTGTCTTGCTAAAATAGACAATATTGTTTGTTTTCCTTTGGTTAAATCACTCCCAAGACTTTTGCCCATTGATTCTTCATTTGCAATGATTTCCAGCATATCATCCTGTATTTGAAATGCAGTTCCCAGAATCGTACCAAATGTTTTTAAATCTTCAATGATATCATCATTTTTATTTCCCAGAATTCCTCCCAATTCGGTACATAATCCGATCAAATATCCGGTTTTTTTCTCCACCATAATGATATAATCATCAATGGAAATGTTATTATCATATTCATATTGTTTATCGTATGCCTGTCCTTCACACACCATCAGCGCCGCCTCATTAAAAGTTTTTACAACCCGCAAAGGCTGGGTTTTCACTTTTGCGATCAAACTCAAAGACAAAACATAAATTCCGTCTCCGGCTAGGATTGCAGTTGATTCATCCCATTTTTTATGAATGGTGTGTTTGCCATGGCGGATATCATCCTGATCCATAATGTCATCATGAACAAGTGTAAAATTATGAAGTAATTCAACGGCTATACCGGAATATTTGATGTCATGTTCTGATGCGCCTAACGCTTCTCCGGCAATTTTTAAAAGAATGGGCCGCAGGCGTTTTCCTTTTCCCGAAAACACATAAGACAGGGGTTCGTACAAATAAGACGGGTGTTCAGGAAGTTGAAGCGACATAAGCGCATCATTGATTTCTTCCCTTAATTGAGCAATATATCGGGGAGTTAGGTCAGTGTCCAACTGAGGCATGTAATGTGCCAAAAGTATTCAGTTTTTCCATTACAGTATTTTTAATTTCCAACATCCGATTTTCTGTTTTCGCCTCAAAACGGCAGACAATCACCGGTTGAGTATTGGATGCTCTCACCAGTCCCCATCCATCTTTGAATTTAATCCGTACACCATCAATGGTACTGCACTCAAAATTGGAGGTAAAATAGTTTTTAGCTTTTTCGGCGATTTTAAATTTTTCCTCATCTGAACTACAATCCAATCTCATTTCAGGTGTTGAATAATAGGTGGGAATTTCCGCCCTCAATTCAGCTAGGGTATGCCGGGTTCGGGATAACGTCTGGATTGTACGGGCGGCAACATAAATTGCATCATCATAACCAAAATAATCATCGGCAAAGAAAATATGTCCGCTCATTTCCCCTCCGAATTTACATTTCAATTCTGTCATTTTTTGTTTAATAAGGGAATGTCCCGTTTTCCACATGACCGGTTTTCCGCCTTGTTTAATGATCATGTCTTCCAGAGCCTGAGAACATTTCACATCAAATAGAATTTCATCTCCTTCTTCTATCAATTCCGGTAAAAAAATTGTCATCAATTGGTCTGCCCAGATTATTTCTCCGGTATTATCAACGACTCCAAGTCGGTCTGCATCCCCGTCAAAAGCGATCCCAATATCATAATTCCCTGTCTTCATTTCTGAAATCAGATCTTTAAGATTTTCTTTAACTGTAGGGTCCGGATGATGATTGGGAAAAGTACCGTCCACATCACAGAATAACTCAGTTAATTCAATTCCCATTTGTTTGAACAATTTAGGTGCGATCAAACATCCTGCAGCATTGGCGGCATCGATAACAACTTTTATCGGTCGTTCAATTTTTATTTTATTTAGGACCATTGTAACATATTCATCACGAATGTTATATCGGGCCTCACTACCTTCTCCAACATCAAATTCTTTTTTTTCAATTATCCTTCTAATTTCCTGGATTGCTTCACCAAAAACCGGCTTTTTGAACATAGATAATTTGAACCCGTTAAATTCCGGCGGATTGTGGCTCCCGGTGATCTGCACCGCACCTCCGACTCCCAGCTTGAACATGCTGTAATAATTAACAGGTGTAGGGAGCAATCCGAGTTTGATCACATCAATACCAGTGGATAATACGCCTGTCTTGAATTGTTTCATTAAATCCGGAGTTGATAATCTTACGTCACCGCTAAGGGTGATTTCCCTTCCTCCATTTCTGCGTAAATATGTACCGAATCCTTTCCCCAATAATGTGACCATTTCTGGTGGAAAATCTTCCGCTACTTTTCCCCGAATATCATATTCTCGAAATATATATGGATTAAGTGTCATGGTTTTTCGGTTTCAATCAGTAATAAAATAAAATGGAATTCAGTTATAATTTAGCAATGAAATAATTTTACTCTTAGTTTTCTTTGAGGACTTTTCCTAAAAATCCTTCAGCTTTTTCCAGCATTGATTCAGCTTCGTCTATGGAACAATTTTTCCTGATCATGATGACGGCTTTTTTTACAGATTTATCTGCTTCAATCAATTTCTGATGTGCAAATTTAAAATCCGTATGGGTTAGTTGACTGATGATTCGAGTCCCTCTGTCCATCAATTTTTCATTTACCGCCATGAGATCAACCATGAGATTCCCATACACTTTACCCAGTTTTATCATTGTTGTTGTAGAAATCATGTTAAGCACAATTTTGGTGGCTGTACCTGCTTTCATCCGTGTAGAACCGGTAATAATCTCCGGTCCGGTTTCTACCAATATATTTGAATCCGCTGACACATGAAAAAATGGTTCGGGATTACAGTTTATATAACAGGTTTTTGCACCGATATTTTTAGCATATTTCAATGCAGATTGAACATAAACTGCAGCTCCACTTGTGCTGATTCCTATGACAACGTCTCCCCTTTTAATTTTCGCATCTTTTAAATCCTGAATACCATTCTCCGGAATATCTTCAGCTCCTTCAGTCGAATTTCTCAACGCATCGTCTCCTCCTGCAATTATTCCAGTAAACCAACAAGCAGGAGCTGAAAACGTCGGTGGTATTTCCGATGCGTCCAAAACTCCCAACCTTCCGCTGGTTCCTGCGCCAACATAGATAATTCGATTTCCATTATTAATTGCAGTCACACAAAAAGAAATGGTTTCACTGATCTGCGGAATTGCTTTTTTAACCGCATGTGCTACCGATTTATCCTCAGCATTAATGATGTGGAGGATCTCGTCTATTGTTTTAGAATCAATTGACTCAGAATGAGGATTCTGTTTTTCAGTAGATAGATCAGATCGGGATTTCATTATTTGGTTCAATTATGTGAGTGTTGAAATTCTGAAAAATATCTTCTTGCTTCTGCCATGACCTTTGGCGCTAACAAAATCGTAGAGATCAATGTTGGGATCACCATCATGGCAAACATCCCATCAACAAAATTGATGGCGATATCAATGGAAACAATGGATGCAATGACGATCATACTCACATAAAACCAATTATATGTCGGTTTCCACTTTGTCCCGAAAATATATCCGGCACATTTCCGTCCATAGTAGGAATAACCAAACATGGTAGTAAGACTAAAATTCAACACTGCGATGATCAATAATAATTTGCCAACAATTCCCAGTTCTTTTTCAAAAGCAAGGGCAGTGAGGGTCACACCGTTTGCTTCGGTTTCATAAAGTCCGGAGACAAGAATAACTAATGCAGTTACCGTACATACAACAATCGTATCAATAAAAGGTCCCATCATGGCGACCAGACCTTCTCTCACCGGTTCTTTTGTTTTCGCTGCACCGTGTGCCATGGCTTCTGTCCCTGTCCCTGCTTCATTGGAAAATACTCCTCGTTTAATCCCGATAATTATCAGCGATCCTAATGCGCCTCCTAACACGGCATCACCAGTGAATGCATCCTGGAAAATCAAATAAATGAGTCCCGGAATCTCAGAAAAATGTGAAAATAAAATAAATAAAGCTGACAGAAAATAAATTCCAACCATTAATGGAACCAATTTAGATGCGACTTTAGCGATCCTTCTGATACCTCCAAAGACTACAATTCCTACAATAAATGCGACGATGATTCCTGTAATCCCATCTCCCATAACTTGAGAATCTTGAAATAATTCAAATGGTTCATAGATGAAATCTCTGATGATCTGTGCTAATTGATTTGCCTGAAAAAATGTAAGACAGCCAAACATTCCTGCAATGCTGAAAAATAAAGCAAGTGGTTTGTATTTCTTGCCGAGCCCGGTTTCGATAAAATACATGGGACCGCCTTGTATTTCTCCTGAATCATCTTTCCCTCGGTACATCACTGCCAGAGTACAGGTAAAAAATTTAGTTCCCATACCGATGATCGCACTTAACCACATCCAGAAAATGACTCCCGGACCTCCGGTATGGATGGCAATGGCTACTCCTGCAATGTTGCCCATTCCCACCGTACTTGCCAATGCGCTGGATAATGCTTCAAAATGGGTGATTTGTCCCGGATCGTCTTCAGAATCAAATTTCCCCCGTAAAATTTCCACCGCATGTCCGAGATACCGAAACGGAGCCAACCTGCTGTAAAGGGTAAAAAAGATTCCGCTGGCTATCAATGTGATAACAAGAGGCATACTCCACATAACCTCCGCAAAGGTTGCCATGATTTTATCTAAATATTCAATCATAATATTCCGTGTTTAAATTAACTCCCATTTGTGTTTCAAATTAGGTACAAATTACGGAAATTCACACTTTAGTTTACACCAACAATGAGAAAACTTGACCTATATATCGTCCGGCAATTTCTTGTCTTTTTAGCTGTAACGCTACTTGGATTCCAGGTTATCTTCATTATTGTGGATGTTTTTGAAAATCTGGATAAATTCATTGATAACAACGTCCCAATTAAAATCGTCTTTCTCTTTTATGTCTATACCTTACCCTGGTTTGTAAATATCGGATTGCCCATGGCAGTTCTCCTTGCAACTGTTTTCAGCATGGGGCTCTTAGTGAAACGAAACGAATGGACTGCAATGAAATCCTCCGGAATCAGTCTTTATCGAGTCGTTATACCATTTCTGATCGTTAGTTCCTGTGTGAGTATTGGTTCTTTTTACCTTGATAATTCGTTGGTAAGCTGGGGAAATGAAAAAAAAGCGGATATCAAAGAACAGTACATGAAACGGAAATCTGTTAAATCAATAAAAAAACAGAAAGTCCTGAAAGACTTATTTTTTCAGAAAGAAAAACAGCTTCATCTTTCTATTTCGAAATATAAAGTTTGGGATCAAGAAGCGGAAAAGATTACCTTAATTTCCCTGAAGGATGGATCACTTCATCAAAGAATAGACGGGAAAAAAATGGTCTGGATTGATTCTCTTTCATTGTGGGAGCTTAGAAATTATTCAATACGTAATTTTGATAAATACAGCAGGGAGGAAAGTGTACTCATCTCATCAGAAGATACGCTTATAAACGTACCATTTAAACCGGAAGACCTGGTACAAAAATATAAATCTCCCGAAGAATTGAATATTTACGAATTAAACTCCAGAATAAAAAAATTGAAAGAGAACGGCGTGAATACCACCAGATGGGAAGTGGCGAAACATTTTAAGGTATCCTTTGCCTTTACCAGCATCATTGTGATGTTATTCGGGATTTCCCTGGCAGTATTAAAACCAAGCAGAGGATTATCCTTAGGAGCGGGATTGAGCATTTTTGTCATTTTTTCCTATTATGCGTTTATCAAATTTGGACAATCCATGGGAATCAAGGCAGTCCTGAGCCCTATAGTTTCTGCGTGGATGGGAAATGTCGTTTTCATTATTGGGGGAATTATTCTTTTATTCTCCGTCAGAAAGTAGGAATCAAAATCTGTTATGAGTCAAAACTCTGATTATGAAGTTATCATCATCGGGGCAGGAGTTGTGGGACTTGCTGTAGCCCGAAGCTTGGCAAAAGCCGGAAAGGACTCGGTACTTATCATTGAAAAAGAAGAAACTTTTGGACGGGGAATTTCATCCCGAAACAGCGAAGTGATCCATTCCGGGATTTACTATCCAACCAATTCACTGAAAACGAAATACTGCATATCGGGTCGGGAAATATTATATGCCTATTGTAAGAAAAAAAACCTTTGGTATCACCAGTGCGGAAAACTGGTCATAGCTCAAAATAATCAATTAAATGAACTTGAAACATTGTATGAGAATGGATTGGCAAATGGAGTTCCGGATTTAAAAATTATAGTTAAAGATGATATTTCAAAATTAGAGCCAAACATATCCGCTGAATCTGCATTGTTTATCGGGTGTACCGGAATTCTCTCCGCTCATGAACTCATGACATCATTTTATGATGAATCCATCCGAGTGGACCATGACTATCTTTTTAAGACAGAACTGAAAGACTGTGAATTCAAAAATGACAGATACAGTCTTCATCTTTTAAATGCATCAGGAGACTTAGAGACAGTTACATCAAATTGGGTGGTAAATGCCGGAGGACTGCATAGCGACATCATCGCAGGAATGCTGAATGAAAATGAATTTCCAAAACTCACCTATTCAAAAGGTTCATATTTTTCCCTCTCTTCAAAATGGAGAAATTCATTTAGCCACCTCATTTATCCATTGCCTGATGAAACCCGGGATTCGTTAGGAATTCACGTCAGTTTTGACCGGGATGGGAGGGTAAAACTTGGACCCCATGCTGAATGGGAAAGGGACAGAAACGAAGATTATTCAGTGAATTCTGATCTTATTTCATCTTTTTATGAAGAAGCCAGAATGTACATAAATAGTTTAGAACTTTCAGACCTCACACCGGATTTTTCCGGTATCAGACCAAAAATTGGAACCCCGGAAAACCCATATGCAGATTTCTACATTCACCATGAAAAAGATAAGGGTTTTCCCGGGTGGATAAACCTCATCGGAATTGAAAGCCCGGGACTTACTGCCTCAATCGCTATTGGAGAAGATGTTGCAAAGTGGATTGGAAATGATTGATCATAGCAAACCTGCGAAGGTAGAAATCAAGTGAAAACATAATGAATACTTATCAATAATTTATGTGATTTTTAATTTTTAGGACTAAGTGTTAAATTCACTTTTGACTTGATAATGGGAGTCATTTTTGGACCACATCCCAATACTCATTGAACAGATATGAGTCCCGAAAAACTATCGGGACAAGTTGTCTGTACTACAATTTTACTTCAACAAAATTAATTTACGAGTCTGAATAAATTCTCCAGCCTTGATTCGATACAAATAAACTCCTGCGCTCACTGTTTGCCCAACCTGATTGGTTCCGTCCCAAACAACTGAATGAAATCCCATGGGCATTTCCCCATTCACCAGATCTTTGATTTCTTCACCCATTAAATTATAAATTGTCACATTAACCTTGGATTTCTCAGGGAGATCAAAACGAATTGTAGTAATGGGATTGAACGGATTTGGAAATGCCTGGTGCAGAGCAAATACTTCGGGTAGGTTTGATGGAATTGATTTTCTTAATTCCAGAAATTGAACCGGAGCAGGAATTATAATATCCCCTGATCCTGAAATTGAAAATTCTTCTCCGGTTTCTTTATGTATGATAATCCACTCTTCTTTGGAAATCCCGGTATCATAAGAAAATTCAATAGGTTGTCCGTTGGATGTGATCTCCATCACACCAAAATTTCCGGTTGCTTTCAGGTTATTTGTAAACCTTGTATCAAATCCACCGGGTAGTATTGGAGGGAGACTAAAATTCAAGCTATTATTTCCCGATAATTCCACACCGAAATACAATTCCATTCCGTTTTTAAACTTCAGGATATTTCCAGAAGGTTTATTGACAAAAAGATCTCTGGATTGGCTGTTTCGGCTCAACGAATTTGAAATTGTGATCGAACCGGATTCGGTCGTTCTTATCCAGTAACCATATCCCGGTTCAATCATTTGAGCTTGAACGTAAGACCCATCATATTTATAAATCGTACCGGGAATGATGATTTCTCCGGGATCGCTAATGTTATTCACAGCCACACTAATCGAAATTCCGGAAATGAGGTTCCACCCTTCATTCAGTTCTAAAGTCAATGAGTTAATTGGAGTTCCGGTCAAAATAGTTGTTCCCTCGGATTCAAACCGGAGACAATATCCTGTTCCCGGTGAAAGGGCATCCTCCTGAACATAACTTTCGCTAAATGAAAAAAGTGTTCCTTCGATAGCTTCAGGAAACACATACATGACTGAAGCATCCTCCATAATTAGAGGAAGCCCAACCAAGTTCCAATCTGCAATGTGTGAGATTTCCATACCACCACCGGAAGCTTGGTAAAACCCGGTTCGTTCCAGATTCCCACGATACACATTCCAAAATCCTTCTGTCGTTCCGGGGGTTTTTATATCCACTGCAACAACATTCTCACTGGTTCCCGCTAATAATTCCAAATCTCCATCTGAATCCAGATCCGAAACGCTGGGAGAACTGACAAAAGGCAGTTCAAAATCTATAGGGATTTCGTTAAAAGTAGATCCATCTAAATTAAAGATCAAGAAGTCGACATCGGCTTTTGTGGCAATAATTTCAGGTGAACCGTCGTTGTCCAGATCAGCAAACACGGGAGCACCTATCACATCGATTCCCACATCTATTGGCCACCCTGGAAGTGCCTCCCCGTGCAAATCCACTCCATAGAGAAAATCATCCTCTGAGCCGAAGAAAATTGCAGTTCCCATTTCCGTTTCCACAATCCCTGCAGATGACGGAATATCATCCCCGGTTTGAACTGAAAACTTCAAACTTCCATCTGCATTTATAGCATAGAACGAATTATCACGGGAACCAGCCAGAATGGTTTTAATACCGTTCATATCAATGACAACGGGAGCCGTTCGAAAATCGCCATTGGCTTCAAAAGGAAATCCATCTGCTATGATTCCGTCATCATAAATTAAGTAAATACGTTCATCGTCACTTCCAAACACAATATCATCTTTTCCGTTGCCATTAAAATCGGCTAACGCAACACCACGCTGGATTTTTTCATCCAGTTCAATTGGGAAATTCTCCACTGCAGTACCATCATGATTGATAGCAAACAAAGTCCCCGGATTACTGTACCCGCCAAATACAATCTCTTTTTCGGGATCATCATCCAGATTTCCAATTGCCGGCGTTCCCATCAAATATTGGTTAGCATCAAAATCCAACTCCACGTTGCATTCATCATCAAGAATATAGAGATGTTTGCTTTTTGATGTGATGACGATCTCCAGATCACCATCCTCATTCAGATCACTCACAGCTGGGGAACCCCATATCTGATTTCCAGTATTGAACCAACACACATCGCTCCCGTCAGGATTTACGATCCTGAAGTAACCGTTGTAGTCCCCAAACAGAATTTTATTTCCGGAATCAAATGGAACCATTGTGGGCGAAGATATGACCTGAGTTATGGTCTCGTAGGGCCAGCCGTCCTGATACTCGATTAAACCATATTCCACTTCAAGACTGACAGGTTCTCCGTTCTCATCCAATCCGACAAAAAGCGGATCAACGATGTTGACTTGATTCGGTGTAACTCCCGAAATCTCCCAGGGAAGTTCAGCTAATACTACCGTATCCCCTGGTGTAATCCCGGTATTATCAAAAGAAAATGCAACCCATAATCCTTCTGCATTAATAAAACTGGTAAATCCAAAATTTAAAATTTCCCCTGAGAGCGGATAAATAACCGTTGAGGTTACACTCTCTCCTGCATCGTTGTAAAAAGCACTATCCACGGGAGCGAATATATTTTCCGGTCCATTTTCAATGCTGAATGACATTTGAAATCCGAAGATATCTTCTTCTGCGATCATGGACACAATAATACTATTATCATCTGCAGATGAGATCCATAGAGTCACATCATCGGCAAAGATCAATTGATTAATTAATACTAAACAAAAAGATATTTTCTTCATAATATGCTCCAAATCATTGTGATATTATAATAAAAGATGTCATTGAAATGTTAGCTAAATACCCGCCGGGGTCTGTAATAGTGGGCCAATAGTCGTAACACTGATTTCCTGAGTTTGCCCAGCAGGCTTGGTATTCCATCACATTTTCTTCACCGGGAATTACATAATCAGTAATGTCCACTACAAACGGTTCCACGTCCAAACCAGGACACCATCCCTGTCTTCCGTATCCCCAGGTTCCCCATTGATTTGGGATCACACCCCCGGCGATTTGGTCTATTTGCATACAGGTTGCACTTCCTCCGGCTGTGGGATGCGATTTGTCAAATTCAAATACACCGCCATTCACGCTGAAAAAATGCCGTGTATTGCAGAACTCAGCGCAATTACCGGTATCGCTTCCCCATCCGTGTCCGGTTATGTACGTAGAAAATTCTACTTTAACTGCATCCTCAGGAATGGTGAAAATGATGGGTTCATGGTTTTCATTATACACCGGTTCTCCATCGGAATAATATCCTCCTCCCGTCCACATGGAAATGAAGTCCTGTCTTACTCCGGTTTGATCCTCTTCTTCAAATAATCGCAATTTGATCGTAATAATGCTGTTGGGCCATCCGCCGATCATGAATTTGAACAATTTTGTTCCCCCGGAGTGAATCATCGCCATATAAGGTGTAATATCCGTAACCCAATTCGGTTGGCGGTCGAAAGGTGTTATCCAACGGGCAATTTCAAGACAGTTTCGATTGTAATTCCAATTGTCTTCCGGACATTCATCCTGAGAAATATCATCGAGATATTCGATGGAATAACACAATTCTTCTTCACCATCCCAGGAATATCCCGATTCAAGGCATTCTTCTTCATCTAAATCATAATAAATAGTATCGAAACATTGTCCTTGGCATGCATAAAAATGGGCGATACGGTCGTAATCATCGCAGTTTGAATCGAGATAACCGTTGCAGGGCATTCTTGCTTCCACCTCCATTCTTGAAAATGTGGATAAAAATTCGGTGTCCGGAAGATCAACATTATTTGAAATGGTTGGCGACCATCCTCCGGAATAGATGGTGCTGTCGAAAATGGTGATTTCGTAAAAATCCTCATCTTCGTTCAAGGCATCCCATTCATAATTATAATAATGAGCTTCATGGGCTAAATAATTCACATGAGTTCCGGTAAACCCGTTTGGGTTTCCCAAATAACCGATTTGTTTCAGTTTTTGGAATCGGTCAATCCCAAGGGCATATTTTTCGTTCAATGCTTCTGTGAGCCAATTATTGAGGGAATCCGTTGGCAGTGGTAGAAAATGAAGATGTGTCTTCCAGTGGATCATTAACTCCTCTGACATATTATTCAATATTTCATCATAAAATTCTTTCACGGTTAAAACATCTTCCAATGCGGATTCCCGGCTTGACACAATAAAATAATGGACATTCATGGGTGAGTTGTTCAACAAGGCTTCCCTTTCATTTGATATCCACAAAGGAGTGGAATAATTCACCGCAGGACTGTAATGGATAAAAATGTATGATTCTTCCCCGTTCCATTCCTGTTCAAAATCCCAATAGGAATATTCCGAATTATAAATCCGGTTCACCGTTCCCACTACATCCAATTCATCAATAACTCCATCTTGATTTACATCCGCCATATTGAACTGTTCTTCGGTCAATTCTATTTCTCCGGTAAATGCCATATTGCTCCAGATTGCATCTTCCACATTTACCGACTCATCATAATTAATATCACCCAAAACCTGGGCATTTATATCCAGAACCTGAAAAGGTCCCGCAGTATCATAGTAATTTGTTCCGTAAGGACCGGGGGAGAAATCTTGGGAAACGACTGAAGTAGTAAAAATTAAAAAGACAAAAAGTAATAAATTTGATTTTTTAT
>CAZSIH010000022.1:0-22387 GCA_964606925.1 uncultured bacterium | reverse complement strand
CAATCAAATGTTTAGATAAGGGGTTCGTTCGGCTCGTGGATTCCATGGGAGGGGATGATGCTATTGTACAGGCTGCCCGGGTGAGTTATGGAAAAGGAACCAGTAAACTTTCCCAAGATCGGGGACTTATCCGATATCTCATGCGTCATCGCCATACGACACCTTTTGAGATGGTGGAATTTAAGTTCCACTGTAAAATGCCTATTTTTGTTGCCCGCCAGTGGGTTCGTCATCGTACTGCAAACATCAATGAATACTCATTAAGATATTCAGAGGCACGGGATGAATTTTATTATCCTGAACCAGAACATATTCAATTTCAAAGTGCATTGAACAAACAGGGCAGAGTGGGTGAGGTTCCGATTGAATTGAAACAAAAAGTAAAAAAATATTTTAAAGAAATTGCAAAACGAAGTTTTGAAATTTATTCTGAACTGAATGAGGCAGGAGTTGCCCGAGAATTGGCTCGTGCAGTTCTTCCTGTCAATTTATACACCGAATGGTATTGGAAAAACGATCTTCATAATTTGCTTCATTTTATTGGATTGAGGTCTGACAGTCATGCACAATACGAAATTCGAATATATTCCGATGCCATGGCAGAATCGGTAAAAAAAGTAGCGCCTTTTGCATGGGAATCCTATCAGGATTATGTGGTAAATGGGATGAGATTTTCAAGGATCGAAAAGAGTCTATTGGAAAAAAAATTACCCATTCGTGTTATTGAAGATATTTTAGAAGATATTTCCTACCAGCTAACAGCTACTCTTCATTTTAATAAAACACGGGATGAAAAAGATTTATTCCCACTTTATCAAAAACAAGGAGGATCCGATTCTGAATTGGATTTTAAACTCAAGTGGGATTCCGGTGAAATTGAATTGGGAAATGTGCGGGAATTGAGGGAGTTTAAAATCAAGTTATCGGGATTAACACAAAAATCTTAATTACCTAATGAATTCAGAATGTAATCGAATTCATAAATTCCAATTAAATCATAATTAAAAATGGATAATAATAATCCTGACAAAGGTCATTACAAACGTCTGAGAGATCGTTTTATGAAAGGGGGATTAAAAGGATTCCACGACTATGAAATTGTTGAGATCCTTTTGTCCTTGACTGGACGAAAAGATGTAAAAAAATCCGCAAAGGATGCTATAGATAAATTTGGATCCTTAAAAGCCGTGCTGGAAGCAAATCCGACTGAGTTAAGAGAAATTAAGGGAATCGGAGACAATAATGTATTCGGTCTAAAAATTGCCCAAGCAGTAGCCAGAAGGTATTTGTCCGACCGAATTATCAACCGGGATTTTATCCGCTCTTCGGATGAAGTATTGGATTATCTGAAACATAATTTACGTGATAAAAACATAGAAGTATTTTTAGTGATTTATCTCAATGGACGCAATCAAATCCTGAAAATGGAAGAACTTTTTGAAGGAACGTTAACAACATCAGCAGTTTATCCAAGAGAAGTGGTGAAAAAGGCATTGGACAATGATGCGGCGGCGTTGGTATTTGTTCACAACCATCCCAGCGGAAATCCAAATCCAAGTCAGGATGATATTGCTATTACCAAAAAATTAAAAGAAGCTGTAAAGTCCGTTGATGTATCTGTTCATGATCATCTTATAATTGCAGGAGATGAAGTTTATTCTTTTGCAGATCATGGGTTGATATAATTACTCGTGTGTTAATGTGTCTTTGTCAAGTTTAACATTTTAATGCAAAACTTATTTTAAAGATGTCTCTTTTCAACCGAGCAGAAGTTGTAGATCAAAATTTCACAGAATTTGTGAAAGCGGGGAAACTTCCTTCTCCACGTATGTCTCTGAATCTTTCTCAGACGAACATAAAACCAACAGAACTCATTTCATTATTTGAATCTCAGGTTGAAAGTCGTCACATGGATTTAAAGGCACGGCTTTTAAAAGAAGAAGGAAAATGTTTTTATACGATAGGTAGTTCCGGTCACGAAGGAAATGCAGTATTTGGGAAAGTATTCCCGGTTACAGATATGGCTTTTCTTCACTACAGAAGCGGTGCATTTTTCATAGAAAGGTCCAAACAAATTCCTGGCACAACTCCACTTTATGATATGGCATTATCTTTTATGGCATCCTCTCATGATCCGATAAGCGGTGGAAGACATAAAGTAATTGGGAGTAAAATTTTGAATATTCCACCGCAAACAAGTACAATTGCAAGCCATTTACCGAAGGCAGTAGGTACTGCATTCTCAATTGACCGAGCCGGAGATATTAACATCAAGGAAAGAGAATTAGAAACTGAAAGTATTGTTTTATGCAGTTTTGGAGATGCTACTGTGAATCATGCAACAGCGTTAAGTGCAATCAATACAGCAAGTTGGATTTCTCATTTGGGAGGGCACGTTCCAATAGTATTTATTTGCGAAGATAATGAAACCGGAATTTCCGTACCTACAGAAAAACACTGGATTGAAGAATCTTTTAAAAGCAAAGTTGGAATTCAATATGAATCCTGCGATGGACTTCATCTCATAGATTTAATAATTAAATCAAAGCGAGTTGAACATGATTGCCGAACCAATCGAACACCCATATTCCTTCATATGAAAACGGTAAGACTCATGGGTCATGCAGGATCAGATATAGAAGTTGGTTATCGTTCATTGGAGGAAATTGAAACCACTGAATTCAACGATCCTCTTCTCCATTCTGCTCGAATATTAATTGAAAATGAAATTTTATCTTCAGATGATATTTTAACACTGTATGAATCCACTTGTCATCGTATAAAACATGTTTTTGACGCTTCTACGCTGAAACCAAAACTCACTTCAGCGAAGGATGTTATGGTGTCAATTACCTTAAATCAGAATAAAAGAGTAACCCCAATTTTACCGGAAGGAGCATCCCGGAAGGAAATTTTTGGAAAAGAATACGACCGGTTAAATCAACCACATCACATGGCAAAATTGATTAATTATGCCTTATCTGATATTTTACTCCGTTATAAAAACACGTTAATTTTTGGAGAGGATGTCGCTCAAAAAGGTGGAGTTTATCATGTTACCGCTAATCTATATAAACAATTTGGCGTTCGCCGTGTTTTTAATAGCCCTTTAGATGAAACATCTATCGTTGGGTTTGGTATTGGATTTGGACATAATGGTTTTGTGCCCATTCCGGAAATTCAGTTTTTAGCCTATCTTCATAATGCGGAAGATCAACTTCGTGGAGAAGCGGCAACATTACCATTTTTCAGCCACGGACAGTTTACCAATCCCATGGTGCTCAGAGTTCCGGGACTGGCATATCAAAAAGGATTTGGAGGGCATTTTCATAATGATAATTCATTAGCAATTTTTAGGGATATCCCCGGGATTATTCTTGCAGTACCATCCAATGGACTTGATGCTGTTAAAATGCTCAGATCATCTGTGAGAGAAGCTTATGAAAATGGACGAATTGTTGTATTTGTAGAACCCATTGCACTTTATATGGTTAAAGATCTCCATGAAGCTAAGGACGGGAAATGGACATTTTATTATCCTGATTTAAATGAAGAAATTCCTATGGGTGAGTTTTGTGAATATGGAAATGGAAAATCCCTGGTCATCATTACGTATGGAAATGGTTTGTATCTATCCCTTCAAGCCAAACCTGAGATTGAGAAAAAACTCAAGAAAAAAATCAAAATAATCGATTTAAGGTGGCTCTCGGATATTAATATTCCCAAATTATTACAATCTATCGGACCATGTAAAAATGTGCTAATTGTGGATGAATGCAGAAGAACCGGCTGTCACGGAGAAGGGCTGTTTACACAATTGGTGAGTAAATCCAAAAAACTGCTGAATATCAAACTTCATGCGGCAGAAGACTGTTTTATTTCTTTAGGGGATGCAGCAACAGTAACACTTCCCTGTAAAGAATCGATAATTGAGAATGCGCTGGAGTTGGTGAGTGGGTAAGTATCATTATTTCAGACCCCCTTGTGTTCCCCCTATTACAGGGGGAAATAAAAAGGTTAAATCCTTCCAGTCCCCGCCTGTAAAAGGCGGGGATTTAGGGGAGGTTTATTAATATGAAAGAACGTATTGTAGTTATTTGTCCTGGTCGGGGGACATATACTCGGGAATCATCCGGTTACCTAAAAACCCATTGTGAGCGAGCCAAATCACAGATCGCATGGATGGATGAACAACGAAGGGAAGTTGGGCTTCCAACACTTATGGAACTGGATGTATCACCGTTTAAAATAAAAATCCACATGGCTGGGGAACATGCATCCACACTTATTTACGCTTGCAGTTTATCGGATTTTTTATCCATTGATCAAAAAAATTACGAAATTGTAGCAATTACAGGAAATTCAATGGGATGGTATATTGCTTTGGGGTTGAGTAACGTTCTTACCATCGAAGATACTTATTATTTGATTGATGTCATGGGTTCCATGATGAAAGATGGACTTATCGGTGGACAAATTATTTATCCAATTATGGATGAAAATTGGAAAATAGATGAAGTCAAACGAAAAATGATTCATTCAGAAGTTGAAAAAGTCGGAGCAACTATTTCGATTATTTTAGGTGGATATTTAGTTATTGGTGGTGAACAAAAATCATTGGATCAATTACTTTTTACCTTGCCAAAAATTGACACATATCCAATCCAGATTCCATTGCATGGTGCATTTCATACTGGGCTAATGGGATCAAATTCTAAGAATGCACAAAATATTTTATCCGATTCAATGTTTCATAAACCACAAATTCCATTGGTAGATGGGAGAGGAAATATTTGGTCTCCTTTTAGTTCTGACAAAAATGATTTATGGAAATATACATTGGACAATCAAGTAACAAAACCATATAATTTTACTCATGCGGTTACTGTTGCGCTAAAAGAATTTTGTCCGGATAAATTGGTTTTATTGGGACCGGGGAACTCACTGGGTGGAGTCATTGGACAAATAATGATTCAAAATAATTGGTTGGGTGTTGACTCAAAAAAAACATTTTTAAAACATCAAGATAAGTCACCATTTTTAATTTCCATGGGAATTGAAGACCAACGGAAATTTGTGGTTTGATTGTGTGATAGTTTTCAATATTAAATGTAATTTCACTTTAATTATTTAGGAAATCTTATGAAAGAATTCGGACCCGATTTTTACAATATTACAGAACTGCTTTCCGAAGAGGAATTATTAATACAGCGGACAGCATATGATTTTGTTCAAACTGAATTTATGCCGGTCATAAATGAACATTATGAAAATGGAACATTCCCAATGGAATTGGTCTCAAAATTAGGTGAGCTTGGATTTATGGGCTCATCGTTACCGGAAGAATCAGGTGGTGCAGGAGTGAGCAATGTAGCATATGGACTCATCCTCCACGAATTAGAAAGAGGAGATTCAGGGCTTCGTTCTTTTGCCAGTGTGCAGGGAGCATTGGTCATGTATCCGATACATGCTTATGGTTCAGATGAGCAAAAAGCCAAATGGCTTCCCGGTCTCGGTGCCGGAACCTTTATTGGTTGTTTCGGACTGACCGAGCCGAATTTTGGTTCCAACCCCGGTGGAATGGCAACTCGATGCAAAAAAGAAGGAGACGAATGGGTCATCAACGGAAATAAAATGTGGATCACCAATGGGTCATTGGCTGACGTATCAGTGGTTTGGGCGAGAGATGAAGAAGGCATTGTTCGGGGGTTTTTGCTGGAAAAAGGTATGGACGGTTTCACATCCTCCGACATTCATGGAAAATTGAGTTTAAGAGCTTCGGTAACTTCTGAACTATCCATGGTGAATGTCCGTGTTCCCGATTCTGCACGACTTCCCAATGTTGAAGGACTGAAAGGACCGTTGGGTTGTTTGACTCAAGCCCGATACGGGATTTCCTGGGGGATGGTGGGATGTGCGGTAGATTGTTATAACACTGCCCTTGAATATTCAAAAGAACGGAAACAATTCTCCAAACCCATTGGCGGATATCAACTTACTCAGGCAAAATTAGCGGATATGGTTACTCGAATTACCGAAGCGCAATTGCTGGTGTATCGTTTGGGGAGGTTAAAAGATGAAGGGACAATGACCTTTCAGCAAGTCTCCATGGCTAAGCGGAATAATTGTGTTTTGGCAAGAGATGTTGCAAGTATTTCACGGGGCATTCTTGGGGCAAATGGTATCACCGAAGATTATCCAATCATGCGCCACATGGCCAATATTGAATCAGTTTACACCTACGAAGGCACTCATGAAATGCATACCTTGATTATAGGTCAAGCCGAAACAGGGATGGCAGCATACGATTAATAATTTGTGTTAACCTTGCGAGGGTTTCGAACCTTTGTAAGGTTATAAGCACTTTACGAGTTTATTTTTTCTTCTGAAGTTCCTGGCAGAACTTCTTTTCTTTCACTTTTAGATACTTTATAAAGCGTTCTATGTGAGTCATCACCGGCATTAATGGAATTTATTCCTTTAATATCTTCCCATTCCTCATGCTTAATACAGTACAGGGTGATTGACTTGCTGTCTTTTAGTAAAAAAGTATCCTTAAAGCTATCAGTTTCATATTTGTGTAAACCGAATTTAGTATCTATCAATGGATAACTTGTTATCTTGCTTGCACAACCGGAAATAAAGACTAAAAGAAAGATTAAGATTGCTTGTTGCTTTACTGATTTCTTCATTTTATTCTCCTTTTTGATTATTTAACCCTTCATGGGATGTTTTAATATAGCATTATTTTTGCGTAAGAATTTTTTTGTCCAGAAAGACAAAACCGCTTTAGCGGTTTATCTTGAAACGTACGGAAATGTCCCCACAAGGTTATTATTCTGTACAGCATCCTAAAATGCAAACAGCCCCCTGAAAATCAGGAGGCTGTCGAGGATATTATCCAAAAAACCAAGAGAAAGGAATAATACTCCATTCTCTGGTATCAGGTATATGGATTATTTTGGGATTACATTTGTAGCAATAGGTCCTCTATCGCTATTTCCAGTCTCAAAATCAACAGATTGTCCATCTTTGAGAGTTTTGAATCCTTCCATATTAATACCACTCATATGAACAAATAAGTCTTTTCCACCACCAGATGGGGCTATAAATCCAAATCCCTTCGAATCATTGAACCACTTAACTGTTCCTTGTTTTACTTCACTCATTTACTATTTTCCTTTACTTATTTTACTTATTTAATCCCCTTAACTTGAAAAGAAAACAGCCTTCCAAAAATTAGAAGGCTGTAAAAGATGGTACTATAACAATACCTTACTCAATAAATTCGTTTCCTCCAGTTAAAAGGGTGCGGAATATACAATGATCCGCAATATATGCAACAAATATTTGTTTTCTTTTTATTCGACCTGATTGTGACGGATTAAATCCACACTTGTTTAAAATCTATATCTATTTATTAGAATGTATCGACAGAAATTATTTAATAAATTACAAACATAAAATCAGGAGATGATCAAAATGTACGAACCATCAATAAATTATTTAGCAGTACTTGCAGGGACTATCGCCCATTTTATGCTGGGAGCATTATGGTATTCTCCGATATTGTTTTCAAAGATGTGGATTAGTGCAATCGGATGGACTGAAGAGGAAGTGAAGGCAATTGAAAAAAAAGGAGGACACGCTAAAACATTGGCAATTCAATTTCTGGGAACGCTGGTGCTGGTTTTTGTTACCGCCCACATAGTGGATTTTATGAAAGTGGTGTTTGGCGATTCAGGGATGACAAATTTATCCATCGGACTTACATCCGGATTCTGGCTCTGGTTGGGATATATTGCCACATTTGGACTTACCGGTGTCGTATTTGAAAAACACTCATGGAAATTGTACGGTATCAATATGGGTTACCAATTTGTTGGATTAATGATTGCTTCAGGAATTGTTGCAGTCTGGGTATGAACCGCCGGGAATTTTTTAAAACTAGTGCCGTAGGGATCTCTGCACCTTCTGTTTTATTATCTTCACAGGAAAAAATAAATATGAATAATCCAATAGTTCTATCCACATGGAAACATGGATTACCCGCCAATGACGCCGCTTGGAAGATATTAGAAAACGGAGGTTCGGCTCTGGATGCAGTGGAAAACGGAGCAAAAATTCCGGAAGCAGATCCGGAAAGTTCCTCAGTTGGTTTTGGAGGATTACCTGATGAAATGGGAAAAGTGACCCTGGATGCTTGTATCATGGACCACACAGGGAATTGTGGATCGGTTGCTTTTCTACAAAATATTAAACATCCTATTTCTGTAGCAAGAAAAGTTATGGAAAAAACAAAACATGTAATGTTGGCGGGGGATGGTGCAAGGCAATTTGCAGTATCTCAAGGATTTGAAGAAACAGAATTGCTGACAGAAAAATCACGAAAAAAATGGGAAAAGTGGAAAAAAGAGCAATTCAAGCAAACTCCCCACGATACACATGACACAATTTCAGTTTTAGCTCAGGACTCGGTTGGAAATCTTTCCGGTGCCTGTACAACCAGCGGTTGGGCTTATAAATTGCATGGCAGAGTGGGAGACAGTCCAATCATTGGTGCAGGGCTTTTTGTGGATAATAAAATTGGCTGTGCCGCCGCAACGGGATTGGGCGAGGAAGTGATAAAGACAACCGGAAGTTTTTTGGTTGTAGAACTTATGAGGCAAGGCTATGAGCCCACTGAAGCCTGCAAGAAAGCTCTAAACAGGATCATTAAAAACCATAACGGAAAACCGAATTTTCAAGTGGCTTATATTGCTTTACGAAAAGATGGTAAAATTGGTTCCGCTTGTATAAAAGGGAGTTTTGAGTATGCATTGGCTCGAAGTGGAGTCAATAAACTGTATAAGATCAAGGGGATGATATAAATTTATAAACAAATTAGACATTAACATTAGTAATCCCTATTTAAAGTATAAATAGGGAAGTCAATATTTTTGGGGTTCTCCCTCTTATCATTTAAAAAGAAATTATTCTTCATCAATAGTCTTAAAGAATTGACGTTGTCTTTATGTGTAAAAGCATCAATAGAATTAAGTCCAATTTCTTTAAACCCAAACTCAATAATACATTTCAACGCTTCATTCATCAGTCCTAGTCCCTGGTATTCCGGAAGTAATTCGTAACCAATTTCAGCGCATTTATTGGCTTTGGAAAAATTAAAAAAACAAATCGTTCCGATTAAAAATCGTTCACTTTTTAAAGTGATAGCCCAATAGAAACATTTATTTTGGTTAATGTCATTTTTTATACTGGATATGAACTCTTTTGCTTCATGGATCCTTTTTTGTTTTGGTCTCTTTAAATATTGGTTTACACTGTCATTAGAACGCAATGAAAATAATTCTTTAATATCCGAATCTTTCAGTTGACGAAAAAACAATCTCTCAGTTTTCAATTTAGGGAAGGGAATAAACTTTAATTTTTCCATTATCGGTTTTTTATGTGTTTCATAGTTTTTCCAAAATAAAAATAAGAACTGAAATTTCTATCGCAGGCAATACCTTGAAAAGTATATATATAAAATTCCATTATGGTTAGAAGAATGTAAGTGTAACAATCAGTAATTTCAAACCTGATGTTTAAATCCATTACCAACCAATTCGTTCCGAATACAAAGGATTCCGCACAATCCTATCGAATTAAAGTTGGAGTTTTTCAGGGGTGGATTTCCGTTGGAGTGAATGGATTATTATTTATTTTAAAACTAACGATCGGACTCATGGCAGGTGCAGTAAGTATCATTGCTGATGCAGTTCATACATTTTCGGATGTGGTTACATCTTCAATAGTCATTTGGGGTTTTAAACAGTCAGAGAAACCTGCAGATGTGGAACATCCATACGGTCATGGAAGGGCTGAATATATTGCAACATTGATCATTGCCATTTTACTCTGTGTCGCCGGTATCGAAATCATAGAAATTGCCATAGACCGAATCCAAAATCCGGTATTGGTTAATGCAAAATGGTGGATGGTGATTGTACTTGCCGGAACCATTGTCATGAAAGAAATCACAGCAAGGTATGCAGAATTTCTATCCTCGATGATCGCTTCCGGTACACTGCATGCAGATGCTTGGCACCACCGCACTGATGCAATTTCCAGTTTACTGGTTGTAGCAGCAATGATTGCGGGAATATTCGGTTACCCATCTGTTGATGGCTGGGCTGGTTTGGGTGTAGCCGGGTTTTTAATCTATACCGGATTTGAGATTGCCAAAGATGCAGTAGATGATCTGATCGGGAAACCACCTACTACGGAGGAAGTGGAAAACATCAGGCACATTGTCATGGATGTCCCCGGTGTGTTAGGCGCTCATGATATAACCGTACACAGTTATGGGCAAGACAAATTCGTCAGTGTTCATGTAGAAGTTGATGCAAAGGAAACGACAGCCATTGCTCATGACATTTCTGAAGAGGTGGAAGGACGTCTTGAAAAGGTAATGGGCGTGGAACCTACGGTTCACATGGATCCGGTTCATCCCGGCAATCCCTTAGTAAAAAAAGTGCAGGGATATCTGAATCAACACTGGGAAGAGGATGACCGTATTGCAGATATCCATGATATTCGAGTTGTGGAAACTGAAAATCATCATGTGATATTGTTCGGAATCAATGTGAGAAGTGGGATGACACAGTCCCAAATTGTAGAATGCTGCGGGGATTTGGAGACAAAATTGGAAGGAAAATTTCCCGGTTATGAAATCAATATCAAGGTTTCACCACTGCACAGTTATTGATTTCAATTTTCTTTTCTTCAAATAATGAAGATTCTAATCTGAAATTCATTGAGGCGGGGGTATCTGATAAGATTGTTTCTCCGCCAGCTGGCGGAAAGATTAGAGGAGGAGATTCAATGTTGGATTGAGTCTGTGTAATAGCCATACTTGTCAGGATATATATACAATTTATTATCCACATTTGTGGTTAGCATCCTCCCCAAATTGGGGAAGAAATTTTAAGGTGTTCTCCCCGATAGCGGGGAGGATTAAAGGTGAGGATTCGAAATTGGGAAGAAAAATAGTATTTGATAAGGAATCAGTGGGTAAACATTGTTGGAAGCTGACTAATGATTAGAGATTTACAATCCTTTTCTTTAACATTTCGATAACGCTTTGCTACTCAATGAGAAAGAAAAGGGAAGAATTCCGAAAGACAAATTTTCTCTGGAAACCTATAGAAACGTATAATTTGTAGTACAGACATTCCTGTCTGTATACTGAAGTCAAAAAAAAAGAACAAACCTATCCTTCAACAGACAAGGATGTCTTTTGTACGATTAATTAGATGAATTTAATTTGGATAAGATCTTTTAAAATGGATTCAATAATAAATTAACTAACAATACTACATCATGGACGGTTATCTCCTCATCCTCATTCATGTCTGCAAAAAAGAATTGATTATCCGTTAATTCAGTGGTTCCGTTGAGGTGGGAAAGAACCATAATTATATCCAGTGAATTAATAGTCCCATCTCGATTCACATCTCCGGGAATGAGGATATTTTCCTGAATATATTGAATTGTTTCTCTTACGGTGATCAATGCAGCTTCATGAGCTGTATCCCAGTCAACTAATCCTCCAACATGGACATGGCCGGCAAGATAACAGGGTGTTTGTTCTTCAAATTCCATGAGATCCTTATACCAGACTCCATGGAATCCTTTATATTCCGATAAATATCCTCCAGCTCCATCGGCGTAGTCAATATAAGAATAAAGCCCAATATCTGCAGAATTGACAGCATCAACAATTTCAGTCATAGGCAGTGAAGAAAACCGCATGAAATTTATTGGAGATTCCTGATCAGGAGGTGCAGGAGTAGGTTGATAAGGTGGTGTAAAATCATCAATCCATCCAAACCAATTATAATATTTCCATTCCATTTCCCAACTGTAGTTTATATATCCCCTGCTAAATGTTATGATAGCAACAGGAATGTGAGAATCCACGATGTTCCACCAGTCTTCTGAAGTATCCTGATAGTCTACTTCTAATTCTCCATATCCCTGTCCGCATTCGGTGCAGTCAGGTGGATTAAATGTGGGAAAAAATGAGACGATATCGTAACCTGATTCTTCCCAATTTTCACCAATCCATCCATCGGGATTTAACAGTACATTTTGACTGAAAGGTCGGATTGCTTCATTGGTAGGCGGCCAATATCCGGTGAGTAAAATAATTGGGTTTTCTCTGGTAGTATTCATTGGATAAACACGGGTAGGTTCTGAATTTTTTATTATGGATTGTTGGTAAGAAATGATTTGGATTGAAATTTCAGGGTACTGAATTTTCTTATTTCGGGGTACAGATAGTTCTATAATAAATTCCGTCGCTTTTAACCTGCCTGTGAAGTTGGGGTGTTCCGCTTTTAAATATTCTTTCCGAAAAGGTCCAACCCAGCTTTTTTCAGTTGGATTAATTAAATACAATTCACTTTTTTCAGGGAAATTATTTTTATCCAAAAGAGCATGAAAAATGAATTCTTTTTCCAATGTGAAATGCATAAAAAACGATGTTTTCTTATCATCAATTACTTTAGTGCCATTCTGCCATTTTAGTTTTGAAATTTGGAATTCTTCGTTTGTGAATGTGATCTGTTCGGAAATCGTTTCCGGATTCAGTATAAAATATTTTGGCTCTCCATAAGGCAAAACCTGAGAATGTCCCAACTTGGAAAGAACAATAAGAATTAGGAAAATTCTGAAGAATTGATTGAGCATTACATGTTTGCTGGTTGAATCCATTTTAAAGAAAGAACCAATGTAATTGTACATACGTACTGCCAAAACCCAGCAATGCTCCTGCAAAAACCTGGGTCGGAGTATGGGCTTTTAATATGACCCGGGAATAACTGACCATTAAAATGATCAAAACCATGAGAATCGGATAATGATTTCCATTTGTCCATAATGCCGCTGCTGGTCCTGAAACTCCCATGGAATGAATTGATATTTTCCAGAATCGATTAATTAATAATGTAAGGATTGTGTTTGTCATGTAACAAAACATGAATCCCTGAGTTAACAAATTAGCATTTAATACTGTAAGAGCCAAAAATCCCAACCCTGCATATCCAATTCCTAAAATCAACGGAAATTGTCTTTGATTTTTAACAGATGCATCTAAATCATCAATCCTTCCCGATTTTTTTAAAATAAATACCGTTGCAATAGGAATTAAGTTTGAAAAAATAAAACAGGTCAAGAATATAGAATATGGATTTCCAATGGACGAAATACCGGTAAAGATCAGGATGGAAAACACACCCAGTGAAATGATCATAGGGTGAAATAAAAAAGAAATGGTGAGCGCGAAATTACGATTCATTTTTTATCCTGAAAAATGATATTCCCCGAAAACAGTTTTCATTGCCCGGGTTATTTCCCCAATAGTACATTCACTTTTTACGCAATCTATAATGTGCGGAATTAGGTTTTCATTACCTTTACTTTTTTCAGTTAATTGCTCAAGTGTCATTTTTGCATGATCATTATCTCGATTCTGTTTTAGTTCTTTTACCCTTTGGATTTGAGCATTCACAAAAGATGTGGAAATTTCATGAAGGATTGATGTTGGGTCCTCTTCTTTATCATATTTATTAACTCCAACAATTATTTTTTCGCCTGAATCTACTTTTAACTGGTAGTCATAAGCGCTTTTGGCAATTTCATTTTGAATCCACCCGTTTTCAATTGCCTTGACCGTGCCGCCAAGTGAATCAATTTTCTCTATGATCTCCATTGATTCCTCTACCAAATTATCTGTCAATTGTTCAACAACATAACTACCGCCGAACGGATCCGGATGGTCAGGAATTCCGGATTCATGAGCAATGATCTGCTGAGTGCGGAGGGCAAGGTTTACTGATTCATCCGTCGGTAACGATAAAGCCTCATCTTTACTGTTTGTATGCAAGGACTGAGTTCCGCCCAATATGGCAGACATGGCTTGAATGGTTGTCCTCACAACGTTATTATCAATCTGTTGCGCTGTGAGAGTGGAACCTCCGGTTTGGGTATGGAATCGGCATTTCAGAACTTTTTTATTTGTGACATCAAACCTGTTTTTCAGGATGGTTGCCCATATTTTTCTCGCTGCTCGGAATTTAGCGATCTCAGTGAGAAAATCATTATGAGCATTGAAAAAAAAGGAAAATCGCTGTCCAAACTTTTCTATGTCCAATCCTCGTTTTTGTGCTGTTTCCACATAAGTAATAGCATTGGCGAAAGTGAAAGCTAATTCCTGTGCAGCCGTACTTCCGCTTTCCCTGATGTGATACCCGGAAATTGAAATTGTATTCCATTTG
Source organism: uncultured bacterium (assembly GCA_964606925.1). Classification (GTDB taxonomy): domain Bacteria; phylum Fidelibacterota; class Marinisomatia; order Marinisomatales; family AB-629-J13; genus AB-629-J13. The sequence continues at coordinate 8,069 of CAZSIH010000022.1, read as the reverse complement.
GGTATGTGATTTGAACAAAATTCTACTATATCAGATACCAGTCGAAGTGATGGCTTTGGAGGAAAAATATAAGTTCCTCTGGAAATGTATTCCTTTAAAATATCGTTTTGAATAGTCCCTTTCAGATTTTTCATTGGAATGTTCTGATGTTCTGCAGCAACGATATAATTTGCCAGAATTATGGAAGCTGTAGCGTTGATGGTCATAGAGACGGATACTTTAGCTAAAGGAATTTGATGAAAGAGGTTTTCCATATCGTAAAAGGAGGACACTGGAACTCCCACTTTTCCCACTTCCCCTTCAGCCATGGAGTCATCGGAATCGTAACCGATTTGTGTTGGAAGGTCAAATGCAACTGAAAGACCCGTCACTCCATTTTTCAATAAATATTTAAACCTTTTATTGGATTCGGATGCACTTGTAAATCCGGCGTACTGACGCATGGTCCAGAGTCGTTTTTTATACATCTCATCATAAATTCCTCTGGTGAAGGGAAATTTCCCCGGTTTTTCTTTAGTCATTACAGGACGAAAAAGTGGTTATTTTACATTCCTCTTTGTTTTTTGATCGATTGGTAAGCATCATTAACAGATTTGAATTTCTCTTCAGCTAATTTCTGTAATTCCTGTCCCAAGTGACTGACCTTATCCGGATGGTATTTAGTTGCCATTTTTCGATAGGCTTTTTTTATTTCTGTAGCGGTTGCATCCGGGTTAACCTCGAGAATTTTATAATCAGATTTTGAGTCCCGGATAAACATCGCCTGAATAGAAATAAAATCATTTTCATTTACGTTCATATATCGGGCGATTGTATGAATGACCTTGATTTCATCAAGATGAATAAACCCATCCGCTTGTGACAGACCAAATAATACATGGACCAATTCCAATCTGCTGGGATGATCCATAGACCTTTGAATTTGACGGCACACATCCCTTAAATGATATTCCTGGTTCAGAATATCCTTAAATAAAACCATGAAATCCTGTACATCATTTGTTTGAAATTGGTTTTTGAGAAACTGTTTGACAAAATCCAGTTCCGATTTCAATAATTGCTTGTCTGCTTTCATCACCGATGCAAAGAGTACCAGCATTGAAACCATGAAATCTCCTGGTTTCGTTTTTGGATAAGCGGACACATTTCCTGAAAAATAACTATCGTGTGAACCGGTTCTGGCTTCATTATTATATAAGGAAGCTGCAGCGTATCCGAGAATCCCGCCTATGGGACCGCCCAGTACCCATCCGAGACTTCCCCAAAATAATTTTTTTCCTAAAGTCATATTAATTCTTTTTTATTGATATAAATTACTTCAGAAAACTAAGCAGGATTCCTGTAGAGAAAAAGCTATATTCGACCATGAAAATCCCCCTGAAGACGAGACTTGCGTTCATGTTGACATCTAAAAATTCCGTGAAGAAAGAGAATACCCGGTCATTAAAATTGGGATTGGGTGGGAACAAAATTCATACAATAGCATATTTTCTACCGGAAAAGGAAAAATTCAGCAGGTTGGCAATTCATTATCTTAATAATTTGAATAAACATAATCTGGAAATTAAATTAATCTTTCGTTCATCAGTATCAGAATTATACACTTCATCAATTAAGCATTCAGGAATAATCGTTTCAGATAAAAAGTTAAATAGGTTCGGATTACCGATTACCTCAGCAATTGACCAAATGAAAAATATGTTTTTTGATGCAGCAGTGGATTTGAATCCTGAATTTGACCCGGGCCATGGGATATTGATGCAGACTGTGGATGCTCCTCTTAAAATCGGATTTGAATCAAAATGGTCACAAAATATTTTTACAATCACTTTAACTGCCGATACTCACGGAAATATAGAAAGACAATATGATCAAATCAACCAACTATTGGGTTTAGGATGAATTATTATTTATTTGAAAATATAAAGCATACAAATTTTTATCCAATTTCAGCTACCCGTTCAGCTACTGACATCAGGATTGGTACCGGGACTTTTTTAGACAGAATCAAAAACCTGATTTCTTCAGAAGACACAATTTCTCTATTCGTTAGAGATGAAATAGCAGAATTAACACAGGAAAGACATTCGGAAATTGATGTGAATCCTCAAGAAGTGACTGATGGTATTTGGTTGGCTGGAAATGTATTTTGGACTTTGGAAATACTAAAGAAAATAAATCGCAGTTCCGAATCCAAATGGGTAAATGAAAATAAAGCAGTTGGATATAAATTATCTGAATCAATGGGAAAATCGTGGTTGAAGCAGGGGGGACCGGTCATTAGTGAATTTCCTGAAAAAATTAAAACAAACAATTTAACCTGCGATGCAGTCCGTTTTCTATGGGACATTATTGACAGGATTCCCAAAACAGTGGACGAAGAAATTGAAAGATATGAACCTAATTTTAAAATAATCAGCGATCCCCACACAGTACATATAATTGGAAGAAAAAAAATCTATGTGCATGAAACTGCACATATTGAACCGCTCGTTGTGCTGAATGCTAAAAAAGGTCCCATCATTATCATGGAAAACGTTCACATTCACTCATTTACATATCTTGAAGGACCTTTTTTCATTGGAAACAATACTGTGATAAAACCCCATACTAAGCTTTCTTCTTCAATTATTGGACCGGTATGTAAATTGGGTGGTGAAATTGAAAATTCCATTTTCCAGGGATTTTCAAATAAGGTTCATGACGGGCATTTAGGAAATGCTTTTTTAGGTGAATGGGTAAATTTTGGCGCAGGAACAACAAACAGTAATTTGAAAAATACTTATTCATCCATAAAAGTAAAAATGGGACAGAAAGAAATTGATACTGGAAAACAGTTTATCGGGTCTTTTATAGGAGATCATGTTAAAACCGGGATAGGAACTCAATTAAATAGCGGTACCGTCATCAGTCCCTGTTCCAACATTTTTTCTACAAGAGTGTCTCCAAAATACGTTGAACCGTTTTCATGGTATGTTGATGGGGATTCATCGTCATACCGGTTTGAAGATTTTATAAAAACTGCAAAACGGGTTATGCGCCGGAGGGGTATAAATTTGTCATCAAAAGAAATTTCATTTTTCCAAAAATTGAGTCAATGAAAATTTTGTTGAAAAAATACATTGAATATTTTATTGCTAAAGGAACATTCGTCATTTATATTAACCGCCGATTTTTAAAGGATAATTAAATGTTAGAAGGTATTATATGCCCCGTTTGCGAATGTACGTTAGATGATGAACATCTAAAAGAATCACTTAAATGTGAGTTCTGCAGAACCGATTTAAAGGATAGGAAATATCTTGATTTCCTTGAATATTTAATGACAAACGGGATTGTTAAAAACCTGGATTTTTTTGATGCTGAGGTCTATAGTGAGGATATTGAGAGATTAAGTCCTGAGGATGAAGAGGAGGTGGACCCTTCTGATTTTGAGAAAAAGAAGGATAATTTTAACTTTTATGAAAATGAAATGGTTCATAAGGGTAAAGATGACCCTGAAAAGGATTATGAAGAGTTTGACGGATTAAATGAGGATTGGGAAGAATTTAACAGAAGAGAATTTGAAGGATTTTAATAGGGGATATTATGAGTGATAAAAAACCAAAAACACAACAGATCAATATAGAACTAGATGAGAAAGTAAGCAGCGGAGAATATTCAAATTTCGTCGTTGTGACACACTCTCCAGCAGAATTTGTCATGGACTTTACCCGTTTATTACCAGGTGTTCCCAAAGCGAAAGTCCATTCAAGGATCATTATGGCACCGCCACATGCAAAAGCATTTATGATGGCATTGAAGGATAATCTTATCAAATTTGAGGGTAAGCATGGGGAGATCAAATCACCTGGCCAAGATTCCTTTTCCGGTTTCGGTGTAAAACCGCCTAAAGATACATTGCCAAACTAATTATTTTCTTCCGGATAGTACCACACCCAGGTACGGTTTCGTTTTAATTCCCGCATCTTTACCATCACCCATAGACTTAAAATACACCAGGCTGTTCCATAGCCGAAAATTGATCCGAAAATGATATCAGCGGGGTAGTGTACTCCCACATACACTCTGCTGATTGCGATAAGACCTGCCAAAGCAAAAATCCACATTTGTTTCCTTCCATAGAAATAATGGATTACAACTGCAAATGCGAATGAATTAGCGGCATGATTGGAAACAAATGAATACAACCCTCCCGGTTTTACTAATAGATTAATAGAATCACTTAACGCATGGGAAGGTCGGATCCTGCCGATCCACGGTTTTATGATTTGGGCAGCAGTTCCGTCCACAACGATAATTGTAATAAGGAGGATCACCCCAGCTATTTTCCCTCTTTTCCCATCAGATCTGAACATCCAAATGAGTAAAACACATGCGGGAAGGATCCAATTATTTTGATTTGTGATAAAAATCATTATTTGGTCCAACACCGGATGGGATAACCGGGAATTTATAAAATAAAAAGAAAGATGGTCAATATGTCTAAGGAGATCCACTTCACGTATTCCTAATTTGGAAAAAAAACTTGACCTTCCAGTGCAGAATGTATAATTTCATTCAAGTTTCAAGCAGGTAAATCTTATGTGTAATCTGTCACGGTCCCCCAAAAGACAGGTTCCATAAGCCAGCCTGCTTGTTTTTTATAAACTTGCCTGCAGCCTCAGTACGACCATTCGCCCAATTTTAGGTCCGCCCATGATCTCGGTATGTTTATGATTCAAGAAATTATTGATCGTTAGATTGATCTTCAAATGATCATTGAATTCATACCCGGTGTGAACATCAAATATGGAATAAGCGTTTATTTGTCCGTAATAAATTCCTGATGACCATTCAAATGCATCCACATACCGGCCATTTACCGTTAAGTTGACGGGAAATTTTCGGGGAGTGTATTGCAACTGCATCCCTGCTTTGTGGCGGGGAGCGTTTATTGGATCATAAGAATTGGTTATGGGATTTAAAAATTCATTCATCCCAAGATGGGAGTAAGTAAGATTTAATGACCATTCCCGGTTAAGGAAGATCGCCAGACTTGCATCAAATCCCCATAAATCTACTTCACCATAATTAATATATCCCACAACGACAGGTGGTGTAAATCCTGGTGTTGTATCAATAGCAGTTATTCCCATGAGTCCGCTTCGCCACTGATCGTAAGATTCATCTAAATCTTCAGGATCAGAAATAATATTATTGTCCAATTCCGTAATTCTATTTGTATCACCATCATCATCCCAATCTGTTTCAAGGATATCTTTCCTGATAACAATGGGAGTGATAAAAGTCGCTCCGCTTACAAAACTGTTATAATGGCTTGCGTAAACATCAATGGTTCCAAATATGTTTGACGCTAGACGCCCCTTGTATCCAAGTTCATAAGTCTGTACTATTTCCGGTGTTACTCCTCCAAGGTCCTTCACCTCTCCTCTGAAAAAACCTTTGATCTTAGGATCAACAGAAGGATAGAAAAATATGCTTTGTTCCGGGTTTACCCATTTATATGTTCGGGCATCCGTATCAAAATAGCGGGGGAGACCCTCTGAGTTTCTGGGGAAAACATATCCACCGTCAGAACCTCGGGCATATACTTTAAAAATAGCTACACGGGTGATGTAAATATCTAAAAACAAAGCTTGATTGGAAGGAGTGTTAAATGCCTGTGCCCAGGTTAATCTGAAGTTTTGATGATCTTTTGGCTTAAACACCAGTCCAATTTTTGGAGATATCTGGATTCCGGCTGTTTTATCAAAATCAAATTCCCATTTTAGCGGACTGTAATTATAATCTTTTTGATTATTGAATTCTATAAATTCTGAAAGTCTGTCATGTACATCAAACCGTGTTGCCTGGATCAGCTCAAACTTTTTAGACAGTTTCCAATTGAACTGATAGTAGGAACCCAGTTCGTTTACAACATAGCGGTTGTCCTCAGCCTGTTCATCAATCCCTTCATCAATCAATCCGTCACCATCGTTATCAATTCCATCGGCAATTGCACCTTTCACATTATCTTCGTCTGTGAGAGGAGTCCCTCCCGGCGTACCAGGAGTGAGAGATGACCACCTGATATATCTTTCATTGTCATCATAATATCCATTGGAATTCGCATCTTCGAAAAAGTAAGGAGATCCTGCTTCACCATTTCCATTATTATCCACCCTGTCTGACATAGATTTATCAGCAAGGATTGTTCCCCGTGTATCCGGTAAGGTCAGGAAATAATCTAATCCCCAAACAAATCGAAAGTTTCCTTTAAAAAATTCTAGGACATGTTGAAACTGGGCAGAGAACTTTTTTGACCGATCATAAATACGGCCTCCTGTGGCGAGGCTTCGTGTTGGTTTATCAGGATTTCCTGAATAGCTTGTATTTAAATAAGTCTGTAAAAAGAAATTTTTATACCGTAAACGACCTTGATAATAATTATATACCCATCCGTCAGCAAGATAACGGGCAATAGGAGTAATGTTTATATTTCTGGCGTAAGCATAGCCGTGATTCAGGCTGAGAGCAACATCATCATTGGGTTCCCAATCAGCACGGATATCATAACGGTAATTTCGAACATTAAAATCAGGAAAATCCTCCACTCCATCATCATTTGCATCCATTAACATTTTTGGCAAACCACCAAAATTCAGGTGAAAATCTCCTTCATCCGGTTCATCAACTCCTGCTTCACCGGGGGAAGGGAGTCTGTCACCATTCAAATCATTGCTAATTAATCCACCAATAAAATCATCATATAAGCCATTTTCGTTTACATCTGTAAATTGTTCCTGACTCAGTATTCCATCTCCTTCACCTGAATCATTTGTGTTTGGCAATCCATCCATTCCCCAATCAAAAAAACATTTGTCTTCATTCCACGTAAAAAAACACTCGTTATCAGAATCATATTCAGGGAAGACAGGTTCCCCATCCCATTCCCCATTTTCATTTTCATCCGTATAAGGTTCATATGGATTAATATACGTTTTCCCCGATTCATCTACCCAAAATCCCCAGTCATTGTCATTGTCTAACCCGTCATTTGCCCAATCGTCACCATAAATTCCGTTTCTGTTGCTGTCAAATAAAATGTTACCATTTTCATCATATTCATAGTCACCAAATCCTCCATCCTGCGCAGTCCAGTTTTGATAATAATCTCCAAATCTGCCTAACCATTTGCTTCCCAGTTCGTCATTTTCATCTATTTCACCATCATTGTCATTGTCAACTCCGTCAAGCCATACTTCAGAATAATCATCGATCCCTTCATCTATCCCGTCATCAATGAGTCCGTTTCCATCGTTGTCTATTCCATCTTTATATCCATGCCCTATCATTGCTTCAGTAACATTCCACAGAATGATATTTGTCCCTGGTACATGATATCGATTAAATTGATCGTTGGAGGCTTCATCAACCATTTCCTGAGTAACAACCGGTGAACCCGGTTCCCAATCAACAAGAGGATCTCCGTTTTCAAATTCAGTATTACTGATACCATCTGCATATATTAATCCAACCCAATTTGGGTCAGCATTTGGCCATGCTGATATCATACTTTCACTGAATTGGGGACTATTTAATTCTCCTGAATTATCTTGTGCAATTCCGTCATGACGAAAGCTGTGTCTCCCTAAAAAAGAAGGATCATGTCCTTCATACTCATCTGAGTTAAAGTGCCGCCAATCTTGTCCACGGAGTACAACTCCCGAAACCTTAAATCCGAATTTCCCAATGCTGTGGGCAGTCCTGAAAGTAAACTTTTGAAGTGGATCTGTATTTGCCTGTGAGATTGTCCCACCCATGATATTGAAAGACGTTCCCTGAGATTTAAGAGGAGAACTGGAAATAATGTTTAATACACCGCTGTGGGCATTCGGTCCGTAAAGGGCAGAAGAGGGTCCCAAAACAACTTCAATTTGTTCCACATCATCAAAACTGACTGGGATTACATTATATGCTGTAAGTCTCAATGACGGCACATTTGCCATTCGACCGTCCGTCAATGTCATAAGCCGTGAACTGAATGAAGAATTAAATCCCCTTGCCGTAATATTGTAGCTGTCAAT
>CAZSIH010000021.1:0-22398 GCA_964606925.1 uncultured bacterium | reverse complement strand
TTTTCAAAACATCTCCAAAGTTTCCCTGTTATCAGCAGGTCGGATACATTCCGGAAAATTGTTTTTAGGTGAGTTCACCATTGTAGAAACCGTGTGTGTCGCAAGTTCTCCTGTATAAGGATGTAAAAAAGTCAGAGCGTCCGGTACAGAAATATCTATTGTATTGAGCCATTTTGGAAAAACATCTTTGCTTAAAATGACAGGCATTCTGTGATGAATGGTTCGAATAGTGGTTCGGGCTTCAGTTGTGATAACCGTATAAGTGTTTACTATATTTCCTCCCGGGTTTGTCCATGAACTCCATAATCCCGCCATGGGAATAAGCCTATTGTCCGGAGCAAAGATGTAATAGGGAATCTTCCGTTTTCCCTCTCGTTTCCATTCGTAATAACCATCTGCAATGACAACACAGCGATGTTTGGAAACCAACCCTTGGTAAGAGGGCTTTTCTGTTAAAGTTTCTGATCTGGCATTGATCATTTTATAACCAACGGATTCATCTTTTGACCAAGACGGAACAAGTCCCCATTTCATTAATTTTACTTTCCGTTTTTCATCTTGAATTATTACGGGAGATCTTTGCCCCGGGGTAATATTGTAACTGGGGGAATAATCTTCTGGGTTTTTCCATTCATTTATTGCTAATTCCTCAATAATGGATTTCAAATCTTTGGTAAGTGTTTTACGTCCGCACATTTTTAATTTGGTTTTGAATAGATATAATCTAATTATTTTAAAATAAAATTTACCGTAATTCTGTTTGATATTCAATGAAACTTCTTGCTGAAATATCTTGTAGTTTTAAATTAACTTTCATGATATCATTTATATTTATTTTATATAAAATTCCTCATTATGTTAAAGGGCTTATCTATGAACACCACCAATAAATTAGTGATTTTATTTTTCATTTCAACCATGTGGGCACAAACCTGGCAATGGACAGGAAGAACTCACGGTGAATTGGATTGGACAACGATTGAAACAGAACATTTCCGAATTCACCATCATCAGGGAATTGAGGGAATTGCCCGGGAGGGAGCATCCATGGCAGAACAAGTACGACCTGTTTTACTTCAACAAATGGATTTGGAAGACATTCCCATTATTGATATTATTTTTACTACGGAAGATGAAATTATGAATGGTTTTGCCCTGTGGACGTACACCACTTTTATCTGGGTGGACCAGAATGACGCCGCTATTTGGCTGGAGGATGAAAAATGGCTGTATCAGGTTTTGGCTCATGAGTTACAGCATATTGTATTTTTCCACCGGGTGAAAACATGGCTTCCTGAACCGTGGTCATTTTTATTTTCAAAAATCCCCGGATGGGTGGTGGAAGGATTAGCTGAATATGAAACGGAACGCTGGCGTCCATACCGCGCGGACATCAGTCATAAATTTCATGTTCTCAAAAATAAGATGGATGAAATGGATCCTCACCACGATGGATATTCCAAACTGTTATACTGGTCCGAAAGGTTTGGTGATTCTACAATTGTAAAAACATTATCTGAACGGAATAAATTTGGCCTGTTCCGATTTAAGAATGCATTCAAAAAACATACGGGAATTTCAGTAGGTCAATTTAACGAGGACTGGCGGCGCCACATGAACACATATTATTATGGGTACCGAGCTCAAAAAGAAGCCATTGAGGAAATAGGCGAGGTGGTAACACTGCCCATAAAAAAAATAAACGGATTCTCATTTTACAGTGACAGCTCACGGATCGCCATTTCCGGACGGGATGACGAAGATCAGGGAGATATATCTTTGTTCGTGGTTCAGCGGAATACTTCCAAAGAAAATGAACTGAAGGAGAAACGGAAAAAAGAAGAAATTGACTCGGAAAATGGTAAAAAGCTGGGGTTCTTCGAAAAATTATTTAGCGAAGACAAAAAAGAAGATCAAGAAGAGAAAAAACATAAACCCATAGTTATCTGGGATAAGAAAGAAGTTGATTTTGGTTCATTTCATAAGGTTATGAATTGGTCTCCTGATGGTCAAAAGCTGGTTTACACAAAATTTCATTTTGGAAAACATCAATCTTTGGTCAATGATATTAAAGTCTATGACCTCGACAGTGAAAAATCTGTATGGTTGACTGAATCGTTCAGGGCATCCTATCCGGACTGGTCGCCAGACGGAAAACAGATAATATTTGTGGCGCATGAAAATAGTGTGGCAAATCTATATACAATGAATCCTGACGGATCAGATAAAAAACAGATCACGAACTACACTTATGATACTCAAATTGTTAATCCCCATTTTTCTCCTGGCGGGGAATCTATCGTTTTTGCAATGGCAGACAAAAAAGCCAATTTGGATTTGTTTGTTCTGAAAATTGAAACCGGTGAAATTCAAAGAACAACAAAAAATCCCTTTGCAGAATACAATCCGGTATGGCATCCGGATGGGGAATTTCTATCCTACACATCACACTCAGGAGGAACTCCAAATATTCATACTGTAAATGTTACTTCAGGAGAAAGTAAACAAATTTCAGACGTTGGCGATGCTGTGTGGGCAGCGCAATGGTCTCCGTCAGATTCTACATTAATGGCTACTACCTTACCGGATGTGGATACGGTCAGAATTGTAAAAATGAATCCTCATCGTTCAATTACTACTGAAAAACTCTCAATAAGAAATCGATTCACCAATTGGCGGAATGTGGAACCGGATATTCCTTTAACAGGGATTAATCCTGCAAAGGAAGTCAATATTTTAAAATCACATGATTATATACCAGTCCTTGGTATAAAACATTTAACATCCCTGGTTTTGCCAATGGGCAAGGAAGTGATAGGTGTCACTCAATGGTCAGATGCCATGATACGAAATATATTTGGAGTTGTAGGAATTGCAGATTTTTCCAATAAACATACGCACAGATTATTGATTGAATATGTTAATGCAATGAATGAACCCATGTGGGGAATTACATTTGCTTCACTCATGGATTTTAAAATGAAATCTTATGATCGATCCAAATGGGGATTGTTTGAGGAAAATACCAGTATTTCTCTCTGGAGTCAAATTCCTTATAATTTTGGCAATTCACTGTCCAGTGATCACTCTTTTTACAGCAGCATAAAATTTACCGACCGAAATGCTAAGGTCATTAAAGACATTGATGTTGAAACAGGCGAACCGGTTTATCTTGATTCTTCTGAATTTCGTTATTTACCTGCGCCGGTATCAGGTAAAGAAGGGTTAATTCGTTTGAAGTACACCTGGTTAAACAAGAGACCACATAAACAAAATGATATGATTCCCAAACAAGGTTATGGATTTGACCTCACTTTAGATTATTCTAATTCCGGTTTATATGGTGATTTCGATTATACAAGAGTTGTTTCTGATGCTTTTGTTAATTTTCTTCCCCACAGAAAAAGTCCTGTTGTTATCTACTCAAGAATTAAATCAGTATCTATGTTGGGAAATAATCTTCCTCCTCAGGATATGCCCGCAATAACAAATGACACTCCCCTTTATTTTAAGGGTCAAAACATATTGGGACCGGACGAAGTGGTTCATCTGCGGGGGTGGAACGATTGGCGTCTGGGTGACCGCTTAGTTTTTGGAGCCATTGAAACCCGCTTTGGATTCGGAAAAATAGTAGTTTCCGTGTTCTCTGACTTTGGTAATGCCTGGTATGCAAATGGTGATAGTGACGACTGGATAACCACTGCAGGTTTGGAGTTGCGAATAAATCTATTTGGATTTGTGTTGGCATACGGTACAGCACAGGAAATTATCAAATGGAAAAATGATGAAATCCCAAAAAATTATTTACGACTTTCCTTAGTAAATCCGTTTTGAGATTAAAGTCATAAATTATTCTGTTTAAAAATTTCATCCTGCGATTCCAAACCACATAGAACATTCATCCATTTTCCATTAACTTTTACGATTCGTTTTAAGAGGATAACACTACCATGAAAAAAATAATTTTAATATTTACTATTTTCACTTCATTTACCTTTACCCAGGAAAATAATCCCTGGGGAGGCGTGTCCGTAGCAACTTCAGATAATTTAGATGCACTATCCTTAAATCCTGCAGGATTAGGAGTAGATAGAAGTTCTCAGGGGGGACTGTCTTTATTCAATTTGAATAAGGGGGATGAATCACAATATATGATTCACCTGGCAAACAGGAATGATGGTTTTGGTTCAACCTTTCGAATGGGAAATCAAAACAACAAATCTGATATATTTTATTCATTTGGATTGGGATTTGAACTTGAAAACCAAAAAATTCTGGGTGGTTTTCAATGGTTTTCGGAAAACCGATTCCGCTTTGGAACTCTGGTAAGATATATGAATTCTTTGTCTGTAGGATTTACAGCAGACTACGATCAGAATATAAAAGATTGGTCCATGATAAGATTGGGAGCCGGAGTACGACCCATGGGAACTAAAGTAACAGTTGGCGCTGACCTGTTTTCATATGACACTTCTTTTGAAAATATTCATACATCTTTTTTTGCGCAAGTACTGCCAATGGATGGATTAAAGGTCAGCTTAAGTTACAGTCCGGCGGTCAATAATATTGATGAAGAATTTCGAATTAGCATTGGATTAAATTTTGGTGTTGTTGATGGATTTTTCTCTCAAAAGAGTTCATCCGGTGGATTTGGTATTCGGAAATACAGTCAGGATCGCCCTACCATGTTTGATATTAAAAAAGAGAAAAAACTCAAATATGTAGAGATGAAATTAAATGGAAACTTTATTGAAGAACCTATTGAAGAAAAATCGTTTTCATTTTCTTTCCCTTCAATTATACCGTCTATTTTTGGAGGTGGGGACAACGTAAAAAAAATCCAACTACGAAGATGGATTGAAAGAGTTGACCAGCTCACAGAAGATGAATCCATTAACGGAATGGTAATTCAGCTTGAAAGTATCGGAGGAGGTTTTGCAAAACTTTCTCAAGCAAGGGAAGCACTGAACCGTTTTAAGGAAGCAGGAAAAACGCTTATTGTTTATGCCACCGGGATTTCAAATTCAAACTATTATTTTATTTCCATGGCGGATGAAATTTACATCCCGGATTTAAGCGGTGTAGACTTAAGAGGATTGATGATCGAAGTACGATTTTTTAAAGACTTATTGGATTCGCTGGATATTGTTGCTGAAGTAGAGCAGATCAGCCCTTACAAAACAGCAATGGATCCATTCATCCGAAGTTCTATGTCAGATGAAATGAGAGAAAATTATACTATGCTATTCAATGATATTTATGATCGATTTGTAAACGGAATAGCTAATGGTAGGGGGTGGACAGTTGAAGAGACAAAAAAAGTTATTAATGGCGGACCATATTCAACCAAAAATGCTATAGATGCAGGATTGATCACCGGTTTCAAATATCCTGAAGAATTCAAGAAATACAAAAAGAAAAAAGGAGGGGAAGAAATTGAATACACCAATTTTGGCAAACTTGGATTGGAAGACAAATATGTTTACGCTTGGGTAGAAGAAAAAGAAAAAATTGCAGTTATTTATGCTGTGGGTGGAATTAATGTTGGCAAAAGTAAAAAACAGGGAAGTGTATCCAAAATCATGGGAAATGAAACCATCGCCAAGGCAATCAGCTCTGCAAGAAAGGATAAAGATGTAAAAGCGATAGTTTTGCGGATCAATTCCGGAGGAGGATCGGCATTAGCTTCGGATCTTATGTGGAAAGAGGTGTGGAATACCACCGTTTCCGATACAGATAATGTTAAACCCTTCATTGCATCCATGTCCAATGTGGCTGCATCGGGAGGATACTACATTGCCTGCCAGGCGGACACCATTGTCGCTGATTCATCCACCATAACCGGTTCTATCGGTGTCCTCAGCGGAAGAATTAATTTTTCCGGTTTGTGGGAAAATAAATTTTACACACATCCAGACCGGTTGAAATTCGGTGAACGGTCTGATCTCTGGGGTGGAAGCCGACTTTGGACAGAAGAAGAAAGACTTTGGCTCAGGCAGGAAATCATTGATGTTTACGGAACATTTTTAAGTCGTGTTTCAGAAGGGAGAGAATCACTTGATTCCCTTGATGTTCATGAAGTAGGAATTGGTAAAGTATGGTCAGGTGTTCGGGCAAAAGAATTGGGATTGATAGATGAATTGGGAGGGCTTCATCGTTCAATCGAAATTGCGAAAGAGGCTGCAGGGATCGATCCTGATGAGGATGTTACAATTGATGAATATCCCCGTTCAGAACCTTTTTCATTCAAACTTATTTTCAAGAAAAGTAATAACGGAGAATTCTTTTTCGTAGATGGACCATTAGCTGAAATAAAAAAATCATTGGATGCCCTGCCAAATTTTGAAAATGACCGGATGCAGATGATACTCCCTTATGAGATCATCATAAAATAATAACAACGGTTTCCGGAAAAAAATAAATCAAACCATGGGGACAAAACGTACAGGGAGAGTGGATTTGATTTTCACTTTGCCCTCTTTGTCTTTTGTGACCACCATTAAAATCTGCTTGTCATTTTTCTCTTCCACGGGGATGACCATAATTCCTCCATCTGCTAATTGATTTACCAAAGCTTCATGGATTTTTTGCGGACAGGCGGTCACCAGAATTCGGTTGTACGGAGAATTGTTTTCCCATCCTTTTTTTCCATCGGTACGATGTATTTCTACATTTTCATATCCAAGCCGTTTCAGTCGTTTTTCTGCGGTGACGAATAAAGAATTATGAATTTCCAGTGACACAACCTTTTTTGCCAACTGGGAAAGGACTGCTGTTTGATAACCGCAGCCGGTTCCGATTTCAAGAACTTTATGATGAGGTTTGACCTGCAAAGCTTCTGTCATATAGCCGATTATATAAGGCTGACTGATGGTCTGCCCTTGTCCTATAGGCAGAGGTCCGTCATAGTAAGCCATGCTTCGATAGGGAAAACTGACAAACTCATGCCGGGGAACTGTTTTCATAGCGTTTAATACTTTTTCATCGAAAATTCCTCTTTTAGTTAATTGAGATTCAACCATTTTTAATCTTTTTTCAGTTGTTTTTTCACTTGCCATAAACTCAAGATTCCCTGAACTTCCATACCAAATTTAACTTTAATTCCTTGAAAACCACCCTCATTATTCTTCTCCTTTCTCTTTCCGTTACCATTGGAAAAGAAGTAAAGCCCATTTTTCTTGCCCTGTCAGGACCCGCAGGAGACAAGGATTTGGAAATGTCCGGACTTGCCTGGGCAGGGGAAACTCTATTGCTCATGCCTCAATACCCAAACCTGGCAAAACCTCTCATGTACGGAATCGACAAATCTATAATTAAAGGTCGGATAAAAAATCCACATGTTCCAATTAAACCGAAAGAATATTCTATTCACTTAAATAATCTTTTTGATCTCGTCCCGGGCTTCCAAGGATTTGAAGCAGTGTGTTATGTCCGGGGAGAATTGTATTTTCTCATAGAAGCGGAAGTGGGCAGGCATATGAGCAGTTATCTTACCAAAGGAATATTTGATGATGTTCGAAAGAAGATATTAATAGATACCCACTATTTGGAAAAAATTATCCCTCCTGTGAATATCCACAATATGGCTTTTGAGTCTTTACTTTACACCCGAAAATCGCTGTGGGCATTGTTTGAAGCCAATGGGCTGAATGCAAATCCCTCTCCTAATATATCTATCTTCAGTCTTGGGTTGACACCAAAAAAAAGAATCTCCTTTCCAAATGTTGAATACAGGATCACTGACTTTACAACTGTAGATAATTATGGTCATTTTTGGGCAATTAATTATTTCTGGCCCGGGGATCGCAAACGTATAAATCCGGATAATGATGTGTATGCACATCAATTCGGAAAAGGGGAAACACATCAAAAATACGAACATGTGGAGCGCTTTCTGGAATTTCAAATAACAGACAGTGGAGTTGTTCCGACTGGAACACCACCTGTAGAAATTGTGCTGGAAAAAAATAATCCCAGAAACTGGGAAGGACTTGTTAAACTGGATGACTTGGGTTTTCTGATTATTTCCGATGAACATCCGGAAACAATTTTTGCATTTATTCCATATCCCTTAAAATGAGAGAAAGAATATCGTTGTATTTATTCTGTCCGGTAAACCAAGAAAAAACAACATGAAAAATAAATCTGGAATGGAGTGAAGAATTTCCTATATTATGCGGTATATATGGGAATATTATCCTATGTTTACCGTTAATTGCTGTGTAGCCGTCCCAAAAATAACGGTAATAATGGCGCTGAATATTTGATGAATTCATAGATAAAGAATATGAACCGGTCCGTTTCAGAAAAAATAACAAAAGAATTAGAACACCCGAAAAGGAAGGTCGCACTCCTTTTAGGGCAAAGGAGAGTTGGGAAAACCTATGAATTAAAACGATTAGCGGATAAGTACGAAGGTTCCCAATATTATGATTTTGAAGATGAAAAAAATCAAAAAATATTTATCCCTTCTGTAAATGACTTGGAACAATCTTTGGGAGGAAGGGAAAAACCTGGTGTGGTTTTATTCGATGAGATCCAATATCTTGAAAAATCAGGTTCAATATTAAAATTACTTTATGATCATTTCCCAAATCTGAAAATTGTAGCGACCGGGTCTGCTTCATTTTTGATGATGAAAAATATTGGAGACAGTTTATATGGACGTTATTTCTCGTTTTATCTTTATCCGTTAACCATGAGGGAAATCATTGGCGAGGCTGAATACCGAGAACATTTAATTGGCGGATTTGATAAAAAATATCATAAACCCAAAATTGATGCATCTCTTGAAAATCAACTCATTTATGGTTCCCTTCCGGAAGTATTTGAAGTGACAGATCCAACTCGAAAAAAAGATATTTTAAACAATTATATTGACAATTTACTGTTTAAAGATATTTTTGTAATTGAACGAATTCACCATCCGAGGATTTTTAAGCATTTATTGCATTTATTGGCGTTTCAAATTGGGAAATTGGTCAATCCAAATGAACTCTCCAATACCCTTGGAATAGATAGAAAGACCGTGTTAGAATATATTTATTTATGTGAAAAATTCCATTTAATTAAAACAATTTATCCATTTTATAATAACCCCAACAAGGAAATAAAAAAATCATTCAAAATATATTTTACTGATTTGGGCATCCGGAATGCCGTGCTTGATGAATTTAAGATAATACCATTAAGAAATGATACAGGTGCCTTATTTGAAAATTTTGTTGTTAACTTATTTCAATCAAATATCCATTATTTCACATTACCGTATAAGATGTATTTTTGGAGAAACTTTAAACAGGCAGAAGTTGATTTGGTTTTGAAAAATACAGAAACCGGAAAATTGAATCCCATCGAAATGAAATGGAATAAAAATAAAATGCCCTCCCGTGCATTTCGTAATCAGTATGAAAGTGAAATTGAAAATGAATATTATGTGAATAAGGAAAATCTGTGGAAATTTATTTAAGCATCATGAATCCATCTTCCCCTTTATTCCTTATCTTAAAAATGAAGGAGATATTATGATGAAACGGTTTCTTATTTGTATTCCGATTTTCCTTTCAGTTCTATTTGGCTGGGGGAAAACAGGACATAGAATTGTAGGATATATAGCCGAACAACATCTCACCGATGATGCAAAACGGGGCGTGACTTCAATTTTAGGTCATACAAATTTGGCAATGTTCAGCACTTGGGCGGATGAAATAAAATCGGACCCGAAATGGAATCACGCCTACGATTGGCACTGGACCACCATTCCTGACGGCGAAAAATTCGAAGCGGGGAAACTGTCCGGAAAGGCGGTGGAAAAAGTTCAGGAATTTTTAACGTTATTAAAATCCGGAAACGGTACCCAAACTGAGAATGAAGTCGCACTAAAATTCCTCGTTCATCTCATTGGGGACCTGCATCAACCTCTTCATGTAGGCAATGGTAAAGACAGAGGAGGAAATGATGTAAACGTAAAATGGTTTGGGAAAAGTACAAATCTCCATGCAGTGTGGGATACCGATTTGATCGATCACCAAAAACTCAGCTACACTGAGTACGGAGACTACCTCCTCTTGGGCTTGACGGATAAACAGAGATTGGAATGGATAAAAGCAGATATTTTTGATGTCATTTCTGAATCACAGGACCTAAGAGGTCAAACTTATGATTATGACAAAAACAATCTCAAATGGGACTATTTCTATGAAAGTAAGGAATTGCTTGAGCGGAGATTACTGCAAGGCGGGATACGTCTTGCGGGAATGCTGAACAGGGTTTTTCGTTAAGAGTTCAAATTAAATTCGCCAACGTAAGTCGCAATTGCGAAAGAAGGCACGGCGGTTTAAAGTACATTACGCCCTTGGAAAAATTGAAATGTGTTACCGAAATTGTGAAGTAGTACGCTCATAAGAGGCGGGGACGTGGGGAAACAGCTCTTTTGACTGTACGATAGACATTCCTGTCTGTCAGTGTGCAGACAAGAATGTCTGCACTACATTATGTAGGTGAACCTATTTAGGACTGTTCTAAGTGAACTCTAAAACAGAAAGAAATCTGTTTATTTCTAAAAATTAATAAACCGAATCCCTATGGAAAAATAGAGTCCTGCCGGGTTAACGGAAGGTTTAATTCCATCGTTCCATTCTCCATGGATGTTCACAGCTTCATCGCCTTCTCCCTCAGTGTAAACCCATCGGTTAGATTTATCTGCTAAAATGTAATGCACTCCTAAAACAACATCTTTGGTTCGTGACACAAGAAATTCCGTATTCAACCCGATAGTGGGTGTGAACTGAAATTTATGTACATTTTCAGGCTGGTCATCCTGCCTGAAAATCAAACTGAAAGGAAGATTCAGAGAGGTACCGAATGATAAAAAGCGAGTATGTATAAACCTAAAATTCACTCCTCCCATCAGTGAGGCTTTAAAATCCGTGTCATTTCGGGAATCCGTTACAACACCCACTGCACCTCCTGCGGTGAAACTGAATCGGCTGAAGGGCAGAAACTCGTACTCAATATCGAGTCGTTTCTCATCTACGGATTCATTATAAACTCCGGAAAAAATCCATCCTCCAAAATGCTGGGGTTTTTCCACCAGAGAATATCCTTCCTCTATCCCTCTCCACTGCCTCACAATTTTCCCGTCACTTGCGTCTGCACCTGAAGTAGTTACTCTTACCAGTCCGGCAGATTTCCCCGGCAGTATAAATTCCCGGTTGTTTATCGTGCGGAGGACATCTGGTTTCAATATTTCAAAAATTGTGCTTTTTTTCACTCCCAATTCAGATCCTAAAAGCATGGTAAGTTTGCTTCCGTCTCGAGTCAGCACTTCGCTTTTCAGGAGAAACATGCGTCTCAATTTTGTTGAGATCTGACGGCGGATTTGATTCAATACCTTGCTCAATGATGCCGCTCGGGTTCCTCCTGTGTGTTCGCCGTAAACCCGGAATGAATGAAGGGACATTCCCGATTCCACATTGATCTTCCGCACTTCTGCCTGCAGGGACGTCTGAATATTGTGAGGATATTTTTCCTTCCTGTCCTTCTCATCGGGAAACATACTGCGAATTATCCCTACTGCTAACTCCGTTCCTACCCGTTCCCAAAAACCCCCACCGTTTTCTTCATCCTCAGAATCATTTTCTTTTGGCGGAACTCCCTTCTGTCCAAAAGACAGTATGGAGACAATTAGCGCTTCATCTGCAGAAGAAATTTCTCCGTAATTCACTACTTCGTCATCCCGAATGACCCCGCTCATCTGCAGTTTCTGTTCGCTGAGAATTTTTCCCAACTGATTTCGGTCTATAATGTCAAACCTGTTTAGGTTTACCGCTTCGGAGGATACCAGGCCTGTAATAGTTGACTCAATTGATTTTGCTCCCTGCCCCTTGTCCGCCGGTAGAATGAGAAGTCTTGCTCTGTCTTCGGTGACCTTATTTAATTTGGGTTGGCTAAAACCGAATGTTAAAACCAAAAGAAAGATTACTTTAACTTTCATGTCCGTTTAATGCAAAAGAGTATCGGGAGTTTCAATTAATACCCATAGAAAATCATTTACGATTTTATTTTCTTACCGCTTTTCATCAACAGGATAGCGGCACATGTAAACAGGATTGTCATGATAATCGCTATGATAAAACTAATCTCAGGCGGTGAATCGCTGATGCCCAAAACAGTGTAACGAAGTCCGTTGATCATATAATAAATCGGGTTGATAAAACTTAATGTCTGCGCCCATTCGGGAAGCATTTGGATTGAATAAAATATTCCTCCAAGAAAACTCAAGGGTGTGAGAAAGAAATTCTGCATTGTGGCTAATTCATCCCAGGAATCTGCCATCTGCCCTAAAAATAGCCCCATGCTGGAAAAAGCCCAGGAAACAACCAGTAAAAATCCTAAGGTCTGAAACAAACTTGAAACAGGCATTCCCACCAGGAAAATTCCCAGGAGAAGAACAAGGACTCCATTCACAAATCCTCTTACCGTTCCTCCTATGATATATGCCATAGAAATTTCAAAACTGGACAGGGGAGCTGTGAGTATATCCGGCAGTTGCTGAAGGAGTTTCATCTGCAGCATGGATGAAGAAGAATTTGAACTGGCGTTTGTGAGTGTGTTCATCATCATGAGCCCCGGAAGAATAAACAGGGTGTACGGAATTCCATCAATCTCGGAAATTCGTTTTTCCAGAGTGAACCCGAAAATAAGGATATAAAGCGTAGTGGTGATGAGCCCCGGTAAAACCGTCTGACGGTACACAGAAAAAAACCGCCCCACTTCCCGCTTGATCAGTGTCCACATACCGACCCAGTTCATGGACCCGTCTCCTCCCTGATTCCCCTACCAGTTAATGAAAGGAACACATCCTCAAGGGTGGTTTTTTCTGTTTTAATATTTTGAATATGGCATCCGTTTTTACTAAGAATATTTATTATAGCCGGAAGAGATTCCTCCGGATCCTTCACGGTAAAATGAATTCTGCTGTCATCGATGGTATAAGTAAACTCATCCACTGCATGTTTTACTGCTTCATCCCAACCGGAAAATTGAATGGTGATTCCCGCTCGCCCTGATTGTTTTGTCAACTCTTCTGGTTTTCCCCGTGCGATAATTTTCCCCTCGTCAATAATCGCAACTTCTTCACAGAGCATTTCTGCTTCTTCAATATAGTGTGTTGTGAGCAGAATGGTTTTTCCCTCTTCATGCAATTCCTGGAACAGCTTCCACATGTCATGGCGAAATTCTACATCCACGCCGGCAGTAGGTTCGTCCAGAATGACAATTTTTGGATCATGCACTAAAGCTTTTGCCAGTTGATACCTTCGTTTCATCCCTCCTGAAAGCTGTCTCAGTCGAGCTTCCTTCTTTTCCATCAATCCCAGACGTTTCAGGAGTTTTTCAACATTTGGTTCTGCTTTTTTCTGAGTGAGACCATAATATCCCGCCTGAAAATAGAGTAGTTTTTCCACCGGAAAAAACCAGTCTTGGGGAAGTTCCTGAGCTGCAATCCCGATTTTTGCCCGTGTATAGCGGTATTGCTTTACCGTGTCATTTCCGAATACCTGTGTTTTCCCTTTATCCTTTAAAACCAATCCGGATAAAATATTAATAGTAGTGGTTTTCCCTGCTCCGTTTGGTCCCAACAGACCAAAAAACTGTCCGTCTCCGATTTCAAGACTAACTCCATTCAGGGCACGGGTTCCATTATAGGATTTTTCCAGATCCTTTATGCAAATTGCAGGAGATGTCATTTTTTGTCAGTTTCAAATCCGATATGTTTTTCAAAGGGACTGGGGAAATCAAACCCTTCCACTCCCGGGAAATGAACAATAGACACGATAAATCCCCAGGGGATCAACACAGAAGCTTCCACTTCACGAGTCTTTGGCGGTTTAATGGATTTTATCTGTTTTCCCTCCTGGACTTCTGCCACCTGAAATTTTGGATGGTGTATCCAAATACCATATTCATCATAACCAAGAATCTTTGCAAAGAGGGATTTTTGTATGATTCCAAGATCTTTCAAGGGTTCGAAATTTTCCAATTTCAATAAAACGACATCTTCAATTATTTCATCAATATTCATCATGTTTGGATTTCCTTTTTGTACAGGGAAATTAACTCCGCAGGAAAATTAAAAAAGAAGGGTTTGATGGGTAAATAAAACCCCCGCCTCTTTAACCGAGCAAACAATATAAAAAGCGAGGCGGGGGGATCCCAAAACAATTGGTTTATTTTATTATCGCTTACCTACAAATAAAAAAGTTAGTTATTATTGAAATACTCATTCGTTCACAATGGAATATACAAAACGGGTTAGTACAAGGAAGGGTACAAGAGCATCAACATTTCTTCAACATTTTCACTTTTTTTGGGTTTTATTGGAAAAATCAGCAAAAAAGTGCGAGTTTTGGTTTTGAAAAAATATTTATGAAAACGGTGTTTAGAGGGGAGAATTTTTAAAAATAGGTAAAAATCAGCGGGGTTTTTTTGGATTGAGTACTGAGATTGGGAGAAATAAACCACTAAGACACGAAGATATCTATGTTTTTTAATGTGGTCTTTTAACTCAGTCCTCCTACACCGTTACTCCGGAGGACAAGCTCAGAACATGCACTGAACACAGAGAAAAAATATAGGATTGAAATTCGAAATTATGGACATCCCTTATAATCCCCTTCTCGTACGAGTAGGGGACAATGGGGTGGTGAAAGGTTATTCTGAAACCAAACTCAAAAACTCCTCCTCCGTCAAAATCTCAATCCCCAATTCTTCTGCTTTCTTCCTTTTTGATCCTGCACCGGGTCCTGCTACAACGTAATCAGTTTTTTTGCTCACTGAACCTGAAGCTCTGCCTGCAAATTTTTCAACCATTTCTTTTGCTTCACTGCGGGTAAATCGTTCTAAGGCACCAGTGAATACAAATGTTTTTCCATTCAAATGTAAATCATCCGGAATCACAACATCCTTTGTGAGTGTGACTCCTGTTGAAAAACAAGCATCCACCATAGTACGGTTTTCAGGGTTTTTCCAAAACTGACTCACACATTCTATAACTGTTGGACCCACTTCGTGAATATCTGCTAATACTTCCGTTTCAGCATTCATAAATTGATTAAAGTCATATTGAAACTCTTTGGCAAAAACTTTAGACAAATGTTCCCCTACATTCCGTATTCCCAAACCGTAAAGAAACCGTGAAAACGTGGTGGTTTTTGATTCTTCAATAGCGTTTAATAAATTGTTCACGGATTTCTCTCCCATTCCTTCCAACTTTTCAAGGTCTACTTTTTTTAGGAAAAATATTCCATCCACTGATTTCAGCAGTCCCTCATCAACAAATTGTTCTACAATCTTCTGCCCAAGTCCTTCAATGTCCAGTGCATTCTTGGAGGCAAAATGCTGAATCCTGCCTTTGATCTGTGCCGGACAGGAAACATTCTGGCACCGGAAAACAGCTTCGTCTTCAGGTTTGAATATAAACTGAATGCATACAGGACATTTTTCCGGGAAAACATAAGGAACACTTTCCGGAGGACGTTTTTCCAATACAACTTTCACCACTTTTGGGATGACATCTCCGGCTCGTTCTAAAAACACTGTATCTCCAACACGAATGTCCTTTTTTTCAATTTCATCTTTATTGTACAGAGTAGCATTGGAAACGATAACACCGCCAACTTCCACAGGCTCCAGTCTTGCAACTGGTGTTACAGCGCCGGTTCTTCCCACCTGTACCTCAATGTCCAGAATGACTGTTGTTGCCTGCTGTGCCTTGAATTTTCCGGCAATTGCCCAACGGGGAGATCGGCTTCTGGCACCTAAAAATTCCTGCTGTTGAAAAGAATTCACCTTTAGCACTATCCCATCTATTTCGTAAGGAAGGTCATTCCGCTTCAATTCCATCTCTTCATGATATGCAACTGATTGGTCAATTCCGTTAAGACATTTTACGTAGGGGTTTACCGGTAGTCCCCATTTTTTAGCAGTCTTATTAAATTCATCCTGAGAAGAAAAAGAAAACCCCTTCACCATTCCTGGCTGGTAAAAAAAGATGGATAGAGGTCGTTGAGATGTAACTGACGGTTCCAGCTGCCGAAGACTTCCAGCGGCGGCATTTCTCGGATTGGCAAATAACGGTTCGTTATCCTTTGCTCTGAATTCATTTAATTTCCTGAATTCTTTTTTTGATATAAACACCTCTCCCCGCACTTCTAACAGGTTCGGAGCCGGGAGCTCTTCTTCTCTCAATTTTAAGGGCAGGCTACGAATCGTACGTAAATTTAATGTAATATCCTCCCCTGTCTCACCATCTCCCCGGGTGGAACTATGACTGAATATTCCCTTTTCATACACAACTTCCACTCCCAGTCCATCCAGTTTTGGTTCACCCATGTATTCAATATCTTCATCTGTTTCCAGTCCTTTTTTTACCCGTTCATTAAAAGCAATTAATTCATCTTTGTTCTTGGCATTTGCCAATGAGAGCATGGGAATTGTGTGGGTCAAAGTCTTGAATTTAGACAAAGGTTCGGCGCCTACTCTCTGTGTGGGGGAGTCGGGTGTGATTAAGTCAGGGTTTTCTTTTTCCAGTTTTTCAAGCTGGAGTAAGAGATCATCGTACTCAGAATCTGAGATGTGCGGATCATCCAAAACATAATAACGATAGTTGTGGTTATTGATCTTCCTGCGAAGGGAGTTAATTTTTTTTTGAACAGATCCCATAATTTTTTCAGTTCAGTTTAAAGTATAATATTACCTAATCAATATTATTTAGGAGAGAAATAATTGTGTAAAACAACTTTTCACCACCCCTCTTTTATTCTCCCCTTTTAAAAGGGAGATTATAAAGGATCATTCCCATAATAAATATCCATTATATTTTTGACTTTTCCTAAAGATTAAATTTGATTTAACCGGTGAAGGCAATTAATAATTATTTTAATCAGAATGTGAATGTTCGTCCCAATAGGTTTGAATAAAAGACGCTGTGGAAAATCTATTGATGCTGTCTGCATCAAAAGTTGAATGAAAATAATTTCCGGTTGAGTCTGCCTGATAATGTGAACCCAATTCATCTTTATTAGAAATAATTTCCTTCAATGCTGAGATGAGACCTGCAATATCTTCACGGGTATTGTAAAGTCCAACGGAAGCTCTTACCATTCCGGATTTAAGGAAAACTTCCTCTTCAAAATTTTCATCCTCTAATTCCGAAGTGAAATCAAGTAATTCGTCAATGATCATTTCCTTGACGTAAGGATGGGCGCAGAAACATTCATTTCTTACAGCGATATTGAAATAATCATTCAAAATTGCTGCAGTCAATCCGTGATCCATACCGGTTATATTAAATGAAATTGCTCCTGCCCGGGGACACACATCCATGTCCGTTTCTCCATAAATGTGAATCTCAGGAATTTTTTTTAGCTCGGTCAAAGCGTAATTGATCAAGTCGGTTTCTTCATCTTGAATGGCTTTCATTCCCACATTGTCCAGTGCCTCCAGAACTGCTGCCAGACCGATTGCTCCTGGAATGTTCGGAGTTCCAGCTTCTTCTCTGTCGGGAAATTTTTTTGTTACTTCATATCGATCCACAAACACCCTGTCCACCATGCCACCACCGACCTCTTCCGGCTCGATAGATTGTAAAATGTCCTTGCGGCAGACCACCACTCCCGGTGATCCCGGAACATACGTTTTATGACCTGAAAATACAAATGCATCCAAATTTCTGTCAGGATTTTTATGTCCGCTGATTTGTACCTGTAAATGCGACACCATCTGCGCTCCATCAACAATAATCAATGCTCCGTATGAATGAGCCAGATCCGCAATGTCGTAAATGGGATTGATGATCCCTGTGACGTTACTCACTCCCGTGACAGCAACATAATTGATCTGGGATTCATTTTCCTTTAGATTTTTTTCTATTTCTTCTAGGTTTATACATCCTGCTTCTCTCCCAAAATTATTTAAGGGAATATGGATCACTTCTCCTGCATGTTTACGATGGGGAAGGTCATTGGAATGATGTTCCATCAGGGAAACCAGAACTTTATTTCGATTCGTCCGGAAATCACGAAAAACCCTTGCAAGGCGGTTTATTCCTGCTGTGGTGCCGCTACCGGTAAAAAAACAGGTGTACTCCTCCGGGTCTGCATTCAGGAAAGACAGCACACGGTCATGTGCCCAGCGATATTCCCGGGTGGATATCTTGGCGGAAAAATGCAATAAACTGTGGGTATTCGCATAATGATCATAAAATGATTCCATCGCTTTATAAGCCGCTTTCATCATAAGGGTGGAAGCAGTGGAATCAAGATACACACGGCGGATTTCCTTATTATCTACTGTGGAATAAGTAGTGTTTAATCCGATAAAATCAGTTTTTATTTTTTCCAAATTATTCATTTCAGGTTTGTAGAAACCTCCAATCTACAGTGTTAATTTATGGTTTCTTAAAAACGGTAATCCATAAAAACAGCCATACCACCAAACCCGCAATAATGGTTATGGCTGCAATTTTTTGAATCGCTTTGGTTTTATATACAACCGAGACGGCTTCCATAACATAATCATCTCCGGCAAAATCGCCAAGTTCAAATCCCCATTTCAATATGTCCCCTGCCAATGTATCCGCATTGGAACGAGTCACCAATCCCGGCATGGTGAGACGAAAATGAAATTTGTCATCCTGAAGACCGGTTGTAATTCGCAATTCTTCCTCATACGGATGCATGGCATCATCGAGACTTTTATAAAATGAACTTTGCAAATCACCGGCAAATGGATGAAACAATTTTTCCAGAAACCCCGCCCGTTCTCCACTGATCTCCGCAATTAGTTTTTTTGACTTCATCCGCTCGGCATAATTACGAACATGGGTTGTCATCCGTTCTATTATAAATGGCGTCAATCCTGAGTCTGACTGCTTTTCCATATCTTTCAGAGCAGAAGAAACAATATACATAAATGCTTCAGTGATCCATTCCACGGAATCAGATCCTGCTGATTCTTCCAATGATTCTCCCAGGTGGGGATATTTCCGATAAATCTCTCTGCCTTTAAAGGTGTGTCTGGCAGTATAAAGAATGGATATCCAGCGTTTTTTAATCTCAATTTCAACTGGATGGATGAGAGCGCCTATGGCATCATGGGATGAATTAAATTTATTTCCTGGATCTAAATATCCCCGTGTTTCCATAATCCAGGTTGTATCGTCGTCCGATTTTTCAGTCCAGATATGCTGTGCCCAGCGCTTTCCTGCAGTGGGATGCGGAAAATCATCATCAAACACATCTGAAGAATCTCCTCGGGAAATGAATTCCAGAGTGTAAGCGCCGTTAGGCTGAACATTTATAGAAATAAAATGCTCCACGCAACCGGGAATAAAAACTAAAATAAGAACTATGAGTGAAAAGATTTTATTCATACAAACTATTTGGTTTCATGTTGAATTGTGTGTATCTAAAATTGATTTGAATTTATTATTACCTGCTATTTTATCCATTAATCTAATTTCGAAAAACTCCCATCCTTCCCAAGGAGGGGATTTGGGGTGGTTTGAAAGTAAAAAGATTTATTCATTTTCTAATTTAAGACTACTACATTTTTCCAAAATCAAACTCAAAACACCTTCAATGTTTTCATATACTTCATTATTTGGAATTCTTAATATTGAATATTCCCAATCTTTTAAATCCTTGTCTCTTTTTTTATCTTTTTAAATTTGTCTGGAATTGTAATATCCGCTACCATCCAATTCAACCACAAGTTTTGCCTTTTGACAATAAAAATCAACAATATAATTTTCAATTCCATGTTGACGGCGAAACTTAAAACCGCCCACCTGACTATTTTTTAAATACTGCCAAAGTGTGTGTTCCCATGGAGTGGGGTTGTTTCTAAGGCGTTGTCTAATCCGTTTTTGCGGTTTAGTGTTTGGGGTTGGTGTGTGCATTAAATTAAACCACCCCTTTGATTCCCCTCCTTTCCAATGTGGGGAAAAACGGGAGATGACTTACTAATATTTCTTACACTATTTAATTCACTCATCTCCCAATCCCAATAATAAATTAAATGTATAAATTCCAGTGTTATGCCCATCAGCCCAGACAGGACGAATCCCGTAATACCCTACCGGTTTGACGGACATGATCCTGTAACTGTTCTTATTCATTTTCTGGGGTGGTCCTTTATAAATATTTCCCAAGACGTCCTTTTCTCCGGCACAGGATGCACAGGGACAGTTATCACGCAAAGCATGTAAAGAAATGATGGTTTCTGAATCGTCTGTCCATTTTACCAAGAGAAATTCATTCACCACTTCTGTGTGTTTAATTCCAGTTTTTGTGTCTGCCAATGCCATTGTTTTACCCTTATTCAATATGTAAATTTGCAGGGGAATTTAGGAAACTCCCAAGAAAAAAGGGAGATTAACTTCCCGACCCAAGCACTTCATCTTCATGGTGCGGGACAGGAAATTAATGCGACTTGAAAAGCTAAGTGTTAAATCACCTTCAGGTTCATTGAAAAAATATTGGGCGATTAGCTCAGTTGGTTAGAGCGCTATCTTCACATGGTAGAAGTCGGGGGTTCAAATCCCTCATCGCCCACAACAGGCGAGTCCCTCAGAAATCCCCGGATAATACCGGGGGTTTCTGTTTTTTTTACTAGAATCCTTTGTAAAACTCGCAATTTTGATAAACCGTTGAAACGGTTTTTAATAATATATCTTCTCCTAACCCACGAATTAATTCGTGGGTTACAGTAATTCAATATGTATTCTAACCATTTCAATGGTTTCTAAATTATATTTTCATTGAAAATAATTTTCAAGGGACTTAAAAACATTTGTTTTGATAATTGATGTTGTAAGTAAATTTCCTGCCTTAATAAAGTAATTCACATTTAATCTGAGGATAGCTATGCAAAACGGAAAAGTAAAATTTTACAATAAAAAGAAAAGATACGGTTTTATCACCGGAGATGACGGTGTTGACTACTTTTTTCACGAATCGGGATTGTCCAATGGTATTTATGTCAGAGAAGAAGATAAGGTAGAATTTAATGTGACGGAAACCGACAGAGGAAATAAAGCGGTGGATATCTCACTGATTGATTAATCAAACGTTTGATGCAATAAAAAAACCCCGCAATGCGGGGTTTTTTGTTTTTATAACCATCAATTGCAAAAAAATAGAAAAGGGGATAAATTGATAAAATGAATCGTCTTTCAATCATTCATTTAGTTCTGTTTTTATTATCCTGTGAGGATAAGGTGGAACAGTCCACTCCTGTGGATTGTGCAGGTATAGCGGGAGGAACTGCTCTTTTAGATGAATGTGGAATCTGTGAAGGAAATAACAGCAGTTGTACTGGATGTATGAATGTAAGCGCCTGTAATTATGATTCCTCCGCTATTATTGATGATGGATTATGTTATTACTGTAATACATTAGAAAAAATAATAAAATCTTCTGGACACAGAATTGAATTCAGGGATGAAGGTTTTTTCTCATATTATCAGGATGATACTCATGCAATTTCCATGGACAGTATTGTTTTATCAAGAAAAATAAATTATGTTACCAGCGTTTGGATTGGTTTTACAAATGAAGAAAAGTTCAATGAGATACAATCATTTACAAATACCAATCCAATGTTTAATATTTATTGCGAAAACAATCCTGCATTTACAAACTGGGATATTCTCTCGATTGAACTTTCAGACACGACTTTAGAATTTGAATCCTTTGCTGATTGTTCCACTGATTTAGATATTGTTGTGAATCAAATATTAGAATCACTTTCTAATAAAGTTGATTCACTAATTAATGCAACGGTATGGGACACATGTATCGCAGACAGTGGGTCCAATTGTTCAGACAGATACGCAGTTAATTTTCAATTATGTGGAGATTATTTAAATTATTATTCTCAAGAGTGTCAGGAAAATTATGAAGCAAATATCCAATACTGTGAAGATATTTTGAGTGAGCAATTACAATATTGCCAATCTATTTTTGAAGATTGTTTGTCAAATTGTGATAATGACACAATCTGTATGAGTCAATGTGAAACTGATAATCAAAATTGCACCACGTTTTATGAAAACCAATTTCAACTATGCCTTGGTGACGTAGGTTTGGGAAATCAGACATGTATAGAAGCTTATGAGGATAATTATTCTTCTTGTGTTTCAGAGGTAAACTTAGAATATCAAAATTGTGTGATTCTGGGAGAAGAACTTTGTCTCAACCCTTCGGATATTTTAGACTAATTTTTAAAATCAAACAATACAATATCCACCCAGTTTATCTTTGCTGATCTCTCCTTGGTCGGTAATGATATGATCAACCAGGTCCAAGCTCACAATATCACACGAATGAGAAATCA
>CAZSIH010000020.1:12471-23848 GCA_964606925.1 uncultured bacterium | reverse complement strand
ATTTACTATAAGTTAGAAGAATATAATAGAATATGTATTTACGGCTGTTTGAGTGCGATATACACTTTTGGCTAAGCCGCATATACATGATTAGATTTCATTTATGAATTATGCTCTTTATATAAATGGTATTTTTGAAAGTGTTTTGGCAGAAATCGTTACAGCTCAAAAAAATGATAACAATCTTATTTGTTATCTTCAGCCATACAAATCACATAAGATAAATTGGAAAAATTCTGTTTTACCTACTGAATAAATTCCGATTACTTGTTATATATCGACAACAGATTCATTACCGATCGTTACTTATAAAGCCAAAATTGTAGGGTGGGAAAACAAAAACGAAATTAATGAAACAAGACGGGGAATTATAAATAATCATATTATGAAGTTTCAAAAAGGTGAAACAGAAATTTATGAGAAGGGTGTGAACCTAATTTCAATAATTGAATTACAGAAAGTTCAAATCCCATTGCCAGTCCAAAACTTCACTAAAATTGATGATAAAAAACCATTAAAAACAAGGACGAGAGCAGGTGGTTGGTCATATGTAAATACTTTGCCAAATTGGGTAAATGAATCGAAAGAAAGTGTTATCGCTGACGATTTTAATAAATCTATTAATTCTGAAATTGCGGAATCTTTGCAGGATTCTGATGAGACGAGAAAAAATCGACTTAAAACAGCATCAAAAATACCTGAAAAAATTCAAATTATTCAGCGTGGATTTCGTAGAAATGCGGATGTAATTATAACTGTGCTTAAAAGGGCAAAAGGTTTATGCGAAAAATGTAATCAAAATGCACCATTCAAGAGAGCAAAGGATAATTCACCATATTTGGAAGTTCACCATAAAATAATGTTGTCGGAAGATGGTGAAGATACAGTCGAGAATGCAATTGCCGTTTGTCCAAACTGTCATAAAGAATTGCATTATGGTGTAAGAATAAATGAAATCTAACCCCCACTCCACCGGAACCGATAGCCGGCTGTCCAATGAATTTATACGTTTTTAATCTGTCATAAATAGACTTTTAGAATAACTCTCTGCCATTTAGACATATTTGATAGTGTGGTATGGTAATTGAAACAGATATTCCACAAAAAATCTATCGTTAATTTATTTATTAAAATTGGAGAATAATACTCATGGGAAAAATAATTGGAATTGATTTAGGAACCACAAATTCTTGTGTAGCGGTTTTAGAAGGCGGGGAACCTACAGTCATAAATAATCCTGAAGGAGGGAGAACCACACCTTCTGTCGTGGCGTTTACAAAAAATAATGAGCGGCTTATAGGTCAGCCTGCAAAACGACAAGCGGTAACCAATCCAAAAAATACCATTTATTCCATCAAACGGTTTATGGGACGCATGTTTAATGAAGTAGATACGGAAATAGGCGAAGTTCCTTATGAGGTCATGAAGGCTTCCGGTGGAGTAGCGACTGTGAAAGCAGGCGGAAAGGAATATACTCCTCCTGAGATCAGTGCCATGGTATTACAAAAATTAAAACAAATGGCAGAAGATCACCTGGGAACAAAAATTACCGATGTTGTGGTGACAGTTCCTGCCTATTTCAATGATTCCCAACGGCAGGCGACTAAAGATGCAGGGAAAATTGCAGGATTGAATGTGAGACGGATTATAAACGAACCAACCGCTGCAGCATTAGCTTATGGATTGGACAGGAAAAAAGATGAGAAAATTGCTGTTTTTGATTTAGGAGGCGGAACGTTTGACATATCCATCTTGGAATTAGGAGATGGAGTTTTTGAGGTTAAATCAACAAATGGAGATACACATTTAGGCGGGGACGACTTTGACCAGAAGATCATTGACTGGATTGCAAGTGAATTCAAAAAAAGTGACGGGATTGATTTAAAAAAGGACCCCATGGCAGTTCAGCGATTGAAAGAATCTGCGGAGAATGCAAAAAAGGAATTATCCAGTTCGAAACAAACGGATATTAATTTACCGTTCATTACTGCTGATTCTTCCGGACCAAAACATTTGAATCTTAATCTCACAAGAGCAAAATTTGAAGAATTGGTCAGTGATCTTATCAACCGGGTAATCAAACCCTGCAAAGATGCTATCAAGGATTCAGGTCTTTCAGCCTCTGAAATAGACGAAGTGATTCTGGTTGGAGGGTCAACACGGATTCCTGCAATTCGGGAAAAAGTGAAGGGAATTTTTAATAAAGAACCGAATAAAAGTGTCAATCCTGATGAAGTTGTAGCAATTGGCGCAGCAATCCAGGGTGGTGTGCTGGCAGGTGATGTAGATGATATTCTCCTTTTGGATGTAACACCCTTATCTCTGGGAATTGAAACTTTGGGAGGAGTTACAACGAAATTAATTGAACGAAATACGACCATTCCCACTCGAAAATCACAGGTGTTCAGTACTGCTGCTGATAATCAAACTACTGTAGAAATTCATGTTCTTCAGGGGGAAAGAGAAATGGCAGTGGATAATAAAACCATAGGAAGGTTTCACTTGGATGGAATTCCTCCTTCACACAGGGGAATACCTCAAATTGAGGTTTCATTTGATCTTGATGCCAACGGAATTTTGAACGTGAATGCCAAGGACAAGGCAACCGGGAAGGAACAGAGCATTCGAATAGAAGCGTCCAGTGGATTATCTGATTCGGAAGTTGATAAGATGGTGAAAGATGCGAAGAAACATGAGCAGGAGGATAAGGATAAACGTGAATCAATTGAGATAAATAATCAGGCGGAACAACTCATATATCAAACGGAAAAAAATATTGAAGAAAATGGAGACAAATTAGGTTCTGAAAAAGATGAATTAACCAATGCCTTGGAAAAACTAAAAAAAGTAAATGAAGGATCCAATGTAGACGATATAAAAACAGCGATTGATGAGTTGAACAATGTCTGGAATAAAGCCGCTTCAAAAATGTATGAAGCTTCTAAATCAGAAGAACCAGCCGAACCTGTAAATGAAGAATCAAAGAAGAAATCAAAAACTGGCAGTAAAGATGATAAAGAAATAGAGGATGCGGATTTTGAGGTTGTAGATTGATTTAATGACAGGATATTTAACGGTTCTGGAAAGAGCGCCATTTAAATGGTGCTCTTTTTGTTTTTGGAACTGTTAAGACGTAATTTCGTTGGTTCTATACTATCTGATTTATTCATGAAACAAATTCAACTTATCATTATTGTGTTGATCATTATTCTGGGTGTATTTTGCTATACACTCCTGCAGCCAGGCCTATGGAAAAATCAACTGTCACATTATTGCAATAATACGTTACTAAAAGGGAATTTGTGGAAAATTGATCTGGGAGAATTAAAGGGAAATCTGCTTACAAATATAATAGGTAGGGGAACGAAAATTCATCATCCGGATGGGTATTCAATAGAGTTGTCTGACTGGTCTGTTAAATTAAATTTATGGAATACACTTATCCAGATGCCCACTTTTGAATCTATCGACATAAATAAAATGGCTGTTCACACATTAATTCCTGAAGGAAATATTCCTGATTCATTAACGTCCTTTCCCAGAATCATACCCGATACATTTCTGGATTTTCAAGTGAAACGCTTTTTAATCTCGGGATCAATAAATGCGGAGAAAAAGTTTAATCCCATAGCTATCCATTCACAAGGATCTGTTGAAGCATTGGATAATATATTGGATATACAATTAAATAATTGTGTAATTATTGATTCAACATATTTAGGTAATCTTGAAATTGATCTATGTAAAATTAATTTGAAAGCGCAGGATCAAACAATATTATTGGAATTAGATGCAAATTGGAAAAATACTCCCATACACTATTCTTTTTCTTTGGACGAAAATAGAGATCAATTCATTGAAAGTAATTTAGAATTCAAGCATTTTTCTTTGGGAGAGTATCTACCCGATTTCCCGAAGATCAATCCGGATTTTAAACAATTGAGTGGAACTATATTTTTCAATGCAGGGAAGGAAAATACAAAAACGAATTTTAAGTTATGGAATGAAATCGGGGATACAATTCCGGGTGAATTTGACGTACATATTCAAGAAAACATTGTTACGATTAAAAATGCAAAAGTTGAATTTGATTCATCTTCTCTGAATCTAAATTTTATGCTAAATCCCGAAGGTCGTTTAGCAGGAAGGTGCAATGTACATAATCTCAAATTAGAAGATTGGTTTGAATACCAAAACAAAATCATCTTGGATGGAGATTTTTATTATGACGGTCAAATTGCTAATGATAAAGTTCAAGAATGGTCTTTTTCAGCGGATGTTTTAGAAACTGGACTTTTACCCAGAGATACAGTTACTATTTCAGTTTCGGGGATGTACGATGGAAAATCTTTCGAACTCTCAGAACCGCTAATAGCCATCCTGAATGGGCAGTATGTGGAGATGGATGGAAGTATGAACATTCAATCAAATCAATCTGAATGGACAATTGGTGTCACCGATTTGGATTTAGCGCTCCTCCCCATAAAGATCAAAGAATTTGATGTGAACGGTATAGTGACAGGTAGTATTCAAGTAAATGGAGAATTAAAATCACCTTCAATTGAAATAGACATATCAATTGAGGATTTCAAAACATATTTATTTTCAAGTTCTCGATATTTAATAAAAGGGAATATTCAAGATCCAATGAATTTGAAAGGCGGTGAAATGAATTTGACTTTTGAAAATGGCAAATGGTCAGGAATTGATTTAGGTGAGGGAGAATTGGATATGACATTTAAGAATGGTGATATATATTTTAAGGATATTTCTACCATTTCCGGGGATAATTTTCTTCAGGCTTCCGGAAAAATAATTCAGAAAAAATTATTTTTTATTGATAGGTTTCAAATGGCTTATGATGCTCATTATTTGGCAATCCCCCAACCGATAGAAGCTAGTGTGAGTTATGTTGAAATTTCAGTTAAACCTTTTATTGTTCATGTGGATGATGGCGTTGTTGAAGGAGTTTTAAAGGTTGACTCAAGGATTGATGGTAGAATAAAATTATCTAATGTGGATGGTGGTTTTATCAATAATTTTTTTCCAGAGAATAAATTAGATTTGTCCGGTCTTTTATTCGGTGAAATTGGATTTTCAAAAACTGGATCTGAGCAATCTGCTTCGGTTGATATCACAATGAAAAACGGACAAATTTATAATCAGGTTTTCAACGATTTGACTCTATCATCCGTTTTTAAAGAAGGAATTGTTCATGTTGAAAATTTTACCTTAACCAATAATGAAAAAACAGGGATGCAGGTTTCAGGGAGTATTCCTTTGGGTGAAAATTCCCGATCAAACACACTCAACATCACGTCACATTTTTCCTTTGTAAATATGGACTTTTTCACTCAATTCATGCCTGGAAGGTTCCCAATCACAGGATTCTTGTCCGGTGATTTTAACCTTTTAAGTGAAGGGTCTTCGCCACTTTATGAATTTGGGTTGACAATTGAAAATGGTTTTTATGACAAGATCTATTTTGGAAATATTTCCGGTAATGGATTTTATAAAGATAATACGTTATCATTCAATTCCTTTTCTACCATCAACTCTAAAGGAAATATCACGGGATCAGCCGTTCTTCCTCTGGAATTAGATTTTAATTCTGTTAAATTTGGAGAAAAAATATTACGCAAACCGGTAGATGTAAACGTTAAGGGTGCATTTAAACACATGGATTTTTTAACTGAATATATTTCAACAGCGGATTCCTTGAGAGGTGCAGTAAATATTGAATTATCGATTACTGGTGGATGGGATAAATTGATAAGAAATGGAAAACTTTCATTGGAGAATTGCAGGTTATATACAAGTTCTTTTTATGACCCAATCACTGACATAAACGGAATTGGGACACTGAAGAATAACATCCTGAATTTTGACCGGATTCTGTGTATGATGTCGGGGAATAATTCAGGGAAAAAAAATCTGTTTGTAAATGGGAATGTGGACTTAACACACTTTTTCAATCCAGATTACGATCTCCATATTACCGGGGAAAATATAGTATTTAAATCCCTTACTGATGAGATCGAGGGTAATGTAAATATGGATTTAAATATTTCCGGAGGGGACACTATATCATTTATTGGTACTGTTGCCTTGAGCGATTTAGTATTATTTAAAGAATTTAATACGACTGTTTTCAGCGGGGAAGAGCCAGAAAATGAGAAAGGAATTTTGCTCCATTACGACATTGATTTTCCAATTAAAGAAACCATTTCTTTAGTGAACAGCCAAATTGATGCTAAACTTACCGGAGAACTGCACTATACAAAATGGGGTAATAATACCGCTGATTATTCCGGAGAATTATTTTTTGCTGATGGTAAATTTTACTATTACAGTGAAATGTTTACCATTTCTGAAGGTTTATTATCTTTTACTAAGAAAGGATTTAATCCTGTGTTAGATGTAATTGCAATTACGGATATTGAAGGAGAGGAAATACAAGTGTCATTTACGGGTCCTCTGGATCAGCCAACATTAATGTTAAGCAGTGAAAGTGGATTCTCCCAAAGTGATATTTTAGAATTGTTAACATGGGGTAAACGATTTGAAGATCAAACTGTAACTTATACCGGATTGGGAAATCAGGCTGCAGCAAAATTCGAAAAATGGCTTGATACCCAGTTTGACCGAAAAATTATGGAAATGAGCGGATTAAACCAGTGGGGAATTTTAAATGATGTTCAAATTGAGGGTGCAACCGGATTATTTGATCCAAAAAATACCGACTCATTTTCAATTAGGGCAGGTCTTTCACGGAAGGTATCATTACAATATGCATACCACAGATCTTTTTCCCTGACCAATCCCAGTCATTCTGTGGGTATAGAATACAAAGTAAATCGCTACCTTTCACTGGTAGGGAATGTGGATGAAAACGGTCAGGTACATGCAAAATACAGATTGCGATACTCCTACTGATACAATAAAATGAAAAATAAAATTGTGTTATTAGGTTTGTTAGCAACTCTATCTGCAAATCTTTTAGGAGAAAGTAATCCTAAACAGATAGTGAGATCTGTGACAATTAAGGGCGCAAATTCTCTTAACAGTTCCGATTTATTATCTGTCATCAGAACCAAACCATCTTCTTTATTTAACAAGGAATATTTTGACAGAAGGCTTGCTAAATTTGATGCGATCAGCTTAAAAACATATTATGTCTCTCATGGATTTTTATCCTCCATCGTTAAAGATTCTGTACTAGTTCAGGATGAGTTCGTGGATATATTTTTCAATATTCATGAAGGTGACCAGGTTTTTTTAAAACAAGTAAAAATTCTGGATAATCATAAACTTCCGGAGTATCAAATTTTAGAAATATTGTCCCTTAAAATAAATGATCCATATAATCCCATTGATCTGAATAAAAATTTACCTCAATTAAAAAATGAGTATCAACGGTATGGAAAACTTTTCGCTAAAATTAATGTGTATGAATCTGTTGAAGATTCAGCAGAGATAATCATCGGGATAGATGAAGGGAAAGATATTTATATCAAATCATTTTCTATTGAGGGAATCGAAGGGATTAATCCATTTTTGGCTGAAAGGGAATTGACCTTTATTAAAGGGGATTTATATAATAAGGATGAAATTGATCATTCTCAAAGGCGTTTACTGGAAACAGGAATATTTTCCTATGCACAAATTTCTCCAAATACTGTGATGGGGAGTGATTCAACGGTCAATCTAACAATTCTAATGAAGCAGTTTAAACCTCGTGAATGGCAATCCATAGGTGGGTACTATCCAATAGAATACTATGAAGGAGCAGAGCCATTACCCGGTGCAGGTGCAGAAATTGGGTGGAGAAACAGGAGCTTAAATTTTACCACTACGAACTTTAACATAAATTTAGCAGGATATCTAATTCCTTCTCAAGATTATTTTTATCCAAAATTAATTTTTAATACTGTTGTTGGATCCCCATGGTTTTTAGATAGAAGAATCCCCACACAAATTGGATTATTCTATGAAACATTTAAACCTTACGGACGGTTCCGTGATCCATTCATTGCTCGTTACGGTCTCCGAATTGTAAATCAAAATAATCTGACAGAAAGGTCTTATATTCTTTCCGAATTAGAATGGGAAAAATTTTATGAAACTGAAGATTTGGAACAGCGGACTTATACCTTAACGACATATATTGATCAAACCGACCATCCCATAATCTCTAATTCAGGCTACAGATTAATGGGGATGTTTCACATGTCCGGAGGAATATTAGGTGGATCAAAATCTTTTTACAAGATCGATTTTGGGTTCAATCATTATTCCGTTATTGTGAAAAATATTGTTTTTGCAGGGAGATATAAAATTGGAAGAATTTTCGGATGGAATTCAGTAAATTCAGATGATCCTCAATATGATTTGTTCTATCTGGGAGGGAGTTCGAGTTTAAGAGGATGGGACATGATGCGATTTCAAATTGACTCAGATGGTAATCCATCAGGAGATATTTTCAGGATTATTTCTAATTGGGAAGTACGTTTTCCTCTTTTTTGGATACTGGGGGGTGAGGTATTTATTGATGGTGGAATGTTAACTGATAAATTGAATCAGGATGAATTAAAATATTTTAAATGGGATGGCGGATTTGGTATTACAATTGCGACTCCGCTAGCTCCATTCAGATTGGATTTTGCTTTACCGTTTGATGGACAGAATAC
Source organism: uncultured bacterium (assembly GCA_964606925.1). Lineage (GTDB taxonomy): Bacteria > Fidelibacterota > Marinisomatia > Marinisomatales > AB-629-J13 > AB-629-J13. Next base: position 15,158 of record CAZSIH010000020.1, on the reverse strand, counting down.
TTGGAAGATTCAAATGGGAGCAAATTATATTTTCTAAAGTGAAACTTAATGATCACTGGTTCATTGAAGCAATAATAAGTCTTTGGATGGTCTGACTCCTCCATATAAATTTCACGGTTTTTTTGGATAAAATTATGAATAAATTAATACAATACACTTTAACCTTGGTTTTATGTATTCTTATGAGCGGATGCGGTCAATCACCTGAAAAGGTTTTCTCGAAAGCTGAAGAAGCGTTTAGGACAGGAAATTATCAGCAGGCACTGAGAGGATTTACTCAAATAGTGTCAAAACATAAGGATTGGGATCGGAAAATAGAAGCACAGGAATATGTTAGCAATTACGCTTTGAAACTATTTTCCCGTGCAGAAACATTGAGAAATGAAAAGGAATTCAATGCATCCGTTGATGCATTAAATTACATCGTAAATAATTATGCTGATTTAGATATTGCATCCAAATCACAATATTTGATCGGAGATGTTTTCATGAATGATTTAAAAGACTTTGATGAAGCGATCACTCATTATAAGAATGTGGTCAAGAATTTTCCTGAGTCTATTGAAGAACCTCATGCACAATTCATGACGGGTTATATCTATGCAAATGTAAAAAATGATTCTGCTAGTGCTCTTATAGAATATAATGTGTTTCTTGAAAAATATCCCGATCATGAATTGGCTCCTTCCGTTCAGTTTGAAATCGAATGGTTAGGAAAAGATATAAACGATATCCCCGCTTTACAGCATATTTCATCCTGAACAAAGATAGATTGTGAAAGAGTTCAGCCTCACTGAGATCAATGAAAAGATTTCAAAGGAATCCGCTTTTATAGATGATTTAAAAAAGGGATTCAGCCAAGTCATTATCGGACAGCAAGAACTGGTCAATAAAATTATAATCAGTTTACTGGCAAACGGCCATATCTTGTTGGAAGGTGTCCCGGGATTGGCAAAAACGCTTATGGTAAAAACTCTTGCTCAGTTGATTAACACTAAATTTCAACGCCTTCAATTTACACCGGACATGCTTCCAGCGGATTTATTGGGAACATTGATTTATAATCAGAAAACGGGAGAATTTGAAACAAGAAAAGGTCCTATTTTTGCTAATATAATTTTAGCGGATGAAATAAACAGAGCTCCTTCAAAAGTTCAAAGTGCGTTATTGGAAGCCATGCAGGAACGTCAAATCACTATCGGTGATGAAACATTTATACTCACACCTCCTTTCCTGGTTTTAGCAACTCAAAACCCAATTGAACAAGAAGGGACCTATCCATTGCCCGAAGCTCAGATTGACCGGTTCATGTTTAAATTAAAAGTTGATTATCCCGAAAAAGATGAAGAAAGACTAATTTTACGTCAATCTGCGAATACATCTTTCGATTTGAAACTGGACCCTGTCATATCTTCCGATCAAATTCTCAATGCCCAAAAAGTTGTGAATGAAATATATGTTGATGAAAAAATCGAAGAATACGTTTTAAATCTTGTATTTGCAACACGAAATCCGGAAGACTATAATTTACCTGAACTGAAGGGTTTAATAGAATATGGAGGTTCACCTCGTGCCAGTATCAATCTGACTCTGGCTGCAAAATCGAGAGCATTTCTTGAACACCGTGGTTATGTCACTCCAGAAGATATTCGCTATATTGGGATGGATGTATTGCGGCATCGAGTTATATTATCCTATGAAGCTGAAGCAGAGGAAATGACCTCTGAAGATATAATACAACGTCTTTACGACACTGTAGAAATACCCTGAATTTCGGGATTTGTAAATCCCAGTTGATGTATTGATATGATTCCCCAGGAAATAATATCCAAAGTTCGGCGGATAGAAATTCGAACTAAAGGATTGGTTAATGATTTATTCGGCGGAGAATACCATTCAGTTTTTAAGGGAAGGGGAATGATGTTTTCAGAAGTGCGGGAATATCAACCCGGTGATGATATTCGATTGATTGACTGGAACGTCACGGCTAGAGTAGGAACTCCCTTTGTTAAAATATTTGAAGAAGAACGGGAATTGACCGTTTACATGGTTGTGGATGTGAGCGGTTCCGGGAGGTTTGGAACTGTACAAAAAATGAAAATGGAATTGGGGACGGAAATTGCCGCTGTCCTAGGATTCTCCGCTATTAAAAATAATGACAAGGTGGGAGTTTTGTTATTCAGTGATGAGGTCGAAAAATATATTCCTCCCAAAAAGGGGAAATCTCATATTTTAAGGGTCATCCGGGAATTGCTTTATTACAAACCAAAATTTAAAGGAACGTCTATCAATTCTGCTTTGGATTTTCTTTTAAAAGTAGCAAAACGCCGAAGCGTAGTATTCATAATTTCAGATTTTGTGGATTCCAATTATTGGACATCATTGAAAATGGTAAATAAAAAACATGATATAATCGGTATCAGACTTTATGATCCTTCAGAAGCAGAATTACCGGATTTGGGGTTGGTGAAAGTGATAGACCCCGAATCACAACAAGAATTTTGGATCAATACAAGCAAATATTCAGATCGCATGGATTATAAAAATGCCTATAAAAATCGAATCAGTGAGCTGGAATCACGGTGCAAGAAAATAAAATTTGATCTGATTCCAATTTCTACCAAAGATGATTACGTAGAACCACTCATGGAATTTTTTCACCGTCGGGAAAAACGGGTTTAATGAAA
>CAZSIH010000020.1:0-12371 GCA_964606925.1 uncultured bacterium | reverse complement strand
TGGAAATAACTGTTTTATCAACTTTGACAGAAGATTCAATGCCAACCTTAAAACCAATTAAGGGACCTGTTCCGATTGTTTATCCGACACCTTGGGAAAAGATCGCACAATGGAGTTTTCTAATCCTCGCCATTCTCCTCCTTCTTTTTGCATGGTCAAAACGGAAAATTTATGATTCATTTATTCCTGTACATTACAAAAATATTCAATCTCCATTCAACCGGGCTATAGAAAGGCTGGGAAAACTGAGCGGTGAATTAGATGATAAAACATTTTATGTCAATCTCTCCCATATTTTACGTGAATTCGTAGAACACAGCATATTCATAAAAACTTTGGAAATGACTACGGAAGAAATCATCACCAACAAAAGCATCTTTTCTATAGAGAATTCCCTAATTGAACAGTGGATATCTCTTTTATCCCGAGCTGACCAGATCAAATATGCCCGAAGGATTACATCACAAGATCAGAGAATTGAAGACATTAAATGGAGTAAGGAATTTTTACAATGGGGCAGGGCACACTGGGAATTAACATAGAGTTGTAGAGGATTTGAATTGGTGAACATCCCAGTGTAAATTTTATGTATTGAATTAAGGGAATTAAATGGCAACAACCTCAGATATTCGTAACGGAGCAGTGATGTTCCACAAAGGAAAACGTTGGAAAGTAGTTGAATTTCAGCATGTAAAACCCGGAAAGGGCGGAGCCTTTGTCAGAACGAAGTTAAAAGAACTGCGATCCGGAAAAATAATAGACGAAACTTTTAATGCAGGTACCCGAGTTGAATTCATAAAAGTAGAAGCAAAATCCATGCAGTATCTATATCTGGATGATTTGTCAGTTTATTTTATGGATAATCAAACTTACGATCAAATTCAGGTAAATCTGGATTTAATAGGCAATGATAAGTATTTTCTTAAATCTGGTATGGCAGTAGACCTCCTGTTTGATGGAAATGAGGTACTGGATGTAAGACTTCCTGCTCATGTTATTTTGGAGGTAACAAAAACTGAACCTGGTTTTAAGGGAAATACAGCCACAGGTGCTTCAAAACCTGCGACTTTAGAAACTGGAATTAATATTAATGTACCTTTATTCGTGAATGAGGGTGATTCATTAAAAATTGATACTCGAACCGGTAATTATATCGAACGAGCGAAACAATCATAAAAGGAAAAGTTATGTGGCAGGATAAATTAAAGGAAATCATTTATATTTTAGAACACAGTGATGTGAATGAAATTGAAGTTCGTTTCTGGGGAAAAACCTATAGAGTGGTAAAGTCCGGCATTGGTACAACTGTTGTTCCGGCTGAATCCGTTCTTCCCACTGTAAAAAGTATTTCAGAAACTCCCGAGGAACTTCAGGAAGACATAAAAATAGATGATGAACAAAGTGCAGAAAAAATAAATTCTCCCATGCCGGGAACTTTTTTTCGAGCATCTTCACCAGAGGAAGATCCTTTTGTAAATGAAGGGGATCAAGTGGTGAAAGGAGATACATTATGTATCATTGAAGCGATGAAGATCATGAACGAAATTGAAGCAGAAAAAAACGGAACGATTGAAAAAGTGCTTGTTGAAAATGGTTCTCCCGTGGAATATGACCAACCTCTATTTGTATTGCGTTCCGAATAAAAGGACATGTTTAAAAAAGTACTGGTTGCCAATAGAGGAGAAATTGCTCTCCGCATTATAAGAGCATGTCATGAAATGGGAATCAAAACTGTTGCAGTTTATTCAACAGCAGATAAATATTCCCTTCATGTAAAATTTGCAGGTGAAGCCGTGTGCATCGGTCCCGGTCCCAGCAGTGAAAGTTATTTGAATATTCCCAGGATATTAGCTGCAGGAGAAATTACTAATGCAGATTCCATTCATCCCGGTTATGGTTTTCTTGCTGAAAATGCAGACTTTTCAAATATCTGTAAGGAAAATGGATTTACGTTTATCGGACCGGAACCGGAAATAATCAACTCCATGGGAAATAAGTCCATGGCAAAAACCACCATGATTGAAGCAGGGGTTCCCGTTATTCCGGGAAGTGAAGATATTCTTTCTTCCTTTGAAGAAGGTGAATCTCTTGCAGAAAAAATAGGATATCCAATCATGTTAAAAGCATCTGCCGGAGGTGGAGGAAAAGGAATGCGGTTGGTCAGGGAAAAGGAAGAAATGAGTCTTGCATTTCGTACAGCTAAAGCAGAATCGGAATCTGCGTTTGGAAACGGAGATCTGTATCTGGAAAAATTTATTGAAAACCCACGGCATATTGAAGTACAAATTTTAGCTGATTCTTTTGAAAACGTCATTCATCTTGGAGAACGGGAATGTTCCATTCAGCGAAGACACCAGAAATTGGTGGAGGAATCCCCCTCACCGGTTGTGGATGATTCATTACGAAAAAAACTGGGAGAAACAGCAGTTAAAGCAGGAAAAAAAGTGAATTATGTTGGTGTGGGAACAGTGGAGTTTTTATTGGATAAAAATATGGATTATTATTTTATGGAAATGAATACACGAATTCAGGTAGAACACCCTGTGACAGAAATGGTAACCGGAATTGATTTAATAAAACAGCAAATTCGAATGCATGCAGGTAAAAAATGTCCGGAATTTTTCAAGCAATTTCATCTCCGTGGTCATTCCATCGAATGCAGGATTAATGCGGAAGATCCCAGTAATGATTTTTCTCCATCACCAAAAAAAATAACCAGTTTTCACATGCCGGGAGGCAAGGGGGTGCGGGTGGATTCCCATGCGTATGCAGGTTATCAGATCCCTCCTTATTATGATTCCATGATCGGGAAATTAATTGTTCATTCCAATAACCGTGAACGAGCTATAAATCGAATGACTCAAGCATTGGGAGAGTGTATTATTGAAGGACCGGAAAATACGATCCCATTTCATAAAGCCATTATGAGAGACCCGATATATCAATCCGGTGATTTTGATACATCTTTTTTGGAAAAATTTCAATACAATCCCTAACTGAGAAAATTAAGTGAATATACCTGATACATTATTTTATACCAGTAATCACGAATGGATAAAAATCAAGGATGATCGAGCCGTCATCGGGATAACAGATTTTGCCCAGAGTGAATTGGGTGATATTGTATTTATTGAATTTCCTGAAGAAGGAGATTCTTTTCAGAAAGGTGACACCGTTGGAACAATTGAAGCGGTCAAAACAGTAGCAGATTTTTTTGCTCCCGTCTCAGGAAAGATCATCGAAGTGAACGGTTATTTAGATGATAATGGGGAAGTCATCAATTCAGATCCATTTGGAAAAGGGTGGCTTATTAAAATGGAATTATCCAACCCTGATGAAAAATCTGACTTATTATCATCAGAAGATTATGGAAAATTAATCTGTTAAATGTCTTCAGTTTATTCCCATTTACTTTCTATTTATGAAAACCGAGGAGGAATCTACGCAGTCCTTCTTGATCCGGATCAAAAAAATCATGGCATTATTGAATCTATGGTCACTCAGGCAAATGAATCTGAAGTAGATGTTCTTCTTGTTGGAGGGAGTTTGATGATGGACGGAAAGAGCCACGAAAGGGTGAGGGATATTAAAGATCGATCAAAAATTCCGGTTATATTTTTTCCCGGTAGTGTGGGCCAAATAAACAGCTATTTTGATGCAGTCCTTTTTCTTTCCGTTTTGTCTGGTCGGAATCCACATTATCTGATCGGAGAACAGGTCATTTCCGCTCCCATCATAAAGGACCTTGGATTAGAAACCATTCCTACCGGATATTTACTCCTTGATGGTGGCGCTCATTCAACAGTGGAATTCATGAGCGGAAGCAAACCCATACCCATGAATCGCCCGGATATAACCGTTGCCCATGCCTTGGCAGCAGAATTTATGGGGATGAAATTTGTATATCTTGAAGCCGGGAGCGGAGCGGAAAGATCTGTATCGGAAAAAATCATAAACAGATGTGCCGAAAATCTGAATATCAACCTCATAGTTGGCGGTGGAATCAAATCTCCACAGCAGGCAGCATCAAAAATTGATGCCGGGGCAGCTATGGTGGTAACCGGTTCGGTTTTGGAATCATCACAGAACAATTCACTCATGCAAGAATTTGCAGATGCAATTCATAAAAATTAATTCAAAATGAATCATAAAACGGAAATAGAAAGACAGTTAAATCAATCCTCTTCGGTTTTTTCAGACATGGTTGCCCACTGTGGTGAATCCATGAACCAAACTGCAATTCTGATGATCGAAGCTATCCGAAACGGAAAGAAAATCCTTTGGTGTGGTAATGGAGGAAGTGCAGCACAAGCCCAACACTTATCAACAGAATTGGTGGGAGGATTAAGAGATCATGAAAGACCGGCAATTCCGTCTATTGCTCTCACAACCGACTCATCATTTTTAACTGCATGGAGTAATGACATAGATTTTAATTCTGTCTTTTCCCGGCAGATTTCAGCATTAGGGAACAAGGGTGACATTTTAATTGGAATTACAACAAGCGGGAATTCCGAAAACGTAAATAAAGCAGTAGAGATTGCTGAAGAAATGGGTATCCACACAATTATATTTACCGGAAAAGATGGAGGAAAAATTAAGGGAAAAGGAAATATTACTATAACCATCCCTTCGGATGATACTCAGCGTATCCAGGAAGGTCATATTCTCTGCGGTCATATTCTATGTGAACTTGTGGAAAAGTCTTTATAATTCAGGATTAATTCCATGAAAAATCATATAAACAATTATATCCGACTTTTAAGGATAAAAAATTTATCTGAGAACACCATTGATGCGTATCAAAGGGACTTGAAAAAATACATGGATTTTCTACAGAATACTTTTAGTATTCATCATGAATCTGAAATCCAGCCAGAACATGTCCGTTCATTTATTCAGAAGTTATCTGATTGGGGATTATCCTCACGAACTATTGTCAGGACCCTCTCCTCAATTAACCGTTATCATACTTACCTGTGTATGGAAGAAATACTCAGCAAGAATCCTACTGTTAACGTAAACAAGAGAAAGATACCACAGACCTTACCCAATGTTTTAACAGTTGAAGAAGTGGAAGAAATACTGGAAAATGTAGATACAGAATCCCATTTGGGTAAACGTGATTTAGCTTTACTGGAAATTTTATATTCCTGTGGACTCAGAGTTTCAGAGGTTTGTACTTTGAGAGGAATTGATATTTTGCAGGATTCGGAGATGATACGGGTGAGAGGAAAAGGAGACAAGGAAAGAATGGTTCCCATGGGACCCCGGGCGATGGAAAAAATGGATCTATATTTGAAATATTCCCGACCATTTCTTTTAAAACGGGGATCGGAAGTGGGGGAAATTTTCCTAAGCCGGAATGGAAAACCACTCACTCGGATGACCATTTACAATATATTGACAAGATATTCAGCGGAAGCCCACATTAAAAAGCAAATTAGTCCCCATACGTTCAGACATTCCTTTGCTACTCATTTACTGGAAGGTGGTGCCGATCTTCGAGCGGTTCAGGAAATGCTGGGTCATTCCAATATTGTCACGACTCAGATTTATACTCATCTTGACAAACATTATCTTCAGGAAGTTCACAAATCATTTCATCCTCGGTGGTGACCCATGTTATTTAGAGCTCCACCGGAGGTATTGCTTCTTTTAGTTCCTGTGCTATTATTCGCTTTGTGTTTTCATGAATTTGCCCATGCATGGGTAGCATATAAACTGGGCGACCCTACTGCGAAACGTTCCGGCAGATTGACATTAAATCCATTGGCACACCTAGATCCAATGGGAACAATGATGATTTTATTTGTGGGATTTGGCTGGGCAAAACCCGTACCTGTGGATTCCCGGTATCTTAGAAATCCAAGAATAGATATGATGAAAGTTGCTTTTGCCGGTCCTGCAGCAAATTTATTATTGGCATTTATTGGCGGGACAATTATTCGTTTTCAAATTGTAAGCGGATCATTGATCCTTATGCTTGTTTTGTTTACTCAAATAAATATAATGCTGGCTGTATTTAATATGATTCCCATCCCTCCCCTTGATGGTTCACAGATTTTTTCCGGACTCATGGTTCGAAAGAAGCCGGATTTGGTGATGAAACTCCAGATGTACGGACCCCAAATTTTATTTGGATTGATTCTGGTCGGATATTTTACAAAGGTTTCACCTATTTGGTGGGTTATGAGTCCTTTTGTTAATTTTTTTCTGTTTCTGTTTGCAGGGATATGAAAAAACATGAACACACATCCTATTTCAGGCGAATTATTAAGCGGAAAAACACTCCCCGGTCTTTGTTATGGACGGTCAGTATGCTAATTTTTGTCATGGGAATAATCATTTATTTAAATTTAAAATCAAGAGGGATGTAACCCATGGCAGGTTTAGTAGAATGTGTTCCTAATTTCAGCGAGGGACGTGATCAGATAAAAATTGATCAAATTGTTGATTCTATAAAAAGTGTAGACGGAATAACCGTTTTAGATGTTGACCCGGGAAAAGATACGAATAGAACTGTAGTCACTTTTGTTGGAGATATTCCATCCGTAGAAAAAGCGGCATTTTTTGGAATTAAAACTGCCGGTTCAGTGATTGATATGAAAACTCAAAAAGGTGCCCATCCCCGTATGGGAGCAACGGATGTTTGTCCATTTATTCCCGTAAGCGGTGTAACTAAGGATGACTGTATTTCACTTTCTGAAAGAGTGGGGAAACGGGTGGGAGAGGAATTGAATATTCCGGTTTATCTTTATGAACATTCTGCCAAAAGCCCGAATCGGAAAAACCTACCGGTTATGCGTGAAGGTGAGTACGAAGGTCTATCCCAAAAATTAAAGGACCCGGAATGGAAACCGGATTTTGGTCCTTCAACATTTAATGCTGAATCGGGTGCAACCGTCATGGGATGCCGTGATTTTCTCATTGCTTACAATATAAACCTGAACACTCAGGATACCCGTTTGGCAACGGATATTGCCTATGAATTGAGAGAAAAAGGAAGATCCAAACGGACACCACATCCTGATTCTGCAAACCTGCTGGATGGAGAGATTGTTCGAAATGAAGATGGCAGTCCCGTAAAAATACAGGGAAAGTTCAAGGATGTAAAAGCCATCGGTTGGTACATGGACACCTTCAATAGAGCCCAGATCAGTATTAATTTCAATAATTATAAAGTGTCCACAATTCATGATGTATTTGATTCAGCCTGTGAATTAGCACATAAAAGAGGCATTCGAGTTACAGGGAGTGAACTCGTAGGATTGATCCCACTGGACGCAATTCTAATGGCAGGGAAACACTACCTAAAAAAACAAAAACGCACTCGTGGAATTTCAGAACAAGATATTATCGAAACTGCTGTTCAATCTTTGGGATTGAACGATGTAGCAATATTCAATGCTGAAGAAAAAATTATAGAGTATGCTGTTAAATCTGATCAGGGAAAATTAATGAATATGTCCGTTACGGGATTTACTGAGGAATTAGCTTCTAACAGTCCCGCTCCGGGAGGAGGAAGCGTTTCCGCACTTGCAGGAACATTGGCAGGTGGACTCATATCCATGGTGGCTGCATTGACTCATGAGAAAAAAGAATTTCTTGACAGAAAACCTCAGATGGAATCCATGGGTGTTCAAGCTCAAAAACTGAAAGATGAATTACTCTATTTCGTGGATGAGGACACCAATGCATTCAATGGAATTTTATCAGCAATCCGTCTTTCTGCGTCAAATGATGAGGAGAGAAAATATAGAAAAAATGCAATATTAATTGCCAATCGATACGCCATTGAAATTCCGTTAAAGGTTGCTGAAACTTCTTTTCAGGTTATGAAACTTGCAGGAAAATTAGTCAATGAAGGGAATCCCAATTCGGTGAGTGATGCGGGAGTTGCAGGAGAAATGGCATTTGCAGCAGTCCGGGGAGCCTGTATGAATGTCTACATTAATTTGGCTGGATTTTCCGGTGATGATACCTTCGTTGAAAAAGTAAGTTCTAAGTCAAAAGAACTCATTTCGAAATCTGAAGTGCTTCATAGGCAGATTTATTCTGATGTTCAAAGAGTCATTGATTCTTTATGAGTGGTAAAATTCATATTTTATCTGAGGATATTCGGAATAAGATATCTGCTGGAGAAATTGTTGAAAGACCTGCTTCTGTGGTAAAAGAATTGATAGAAAACAGCCTGGATGCCGGTGCCACAGAACTGACAATCACCATCGAAAATGGCGGACATACACTCATTCAAATCTTGGATAATGGAGATGGAATTTCTCCGGAGGATCTGCCATTAGCCGTACAAAGATATTCCACCAGTAAAATCCAGACAGCGGGAGATTTGTTTCGGATTAATACTCTTGGGTTCAGAGGGGAAGCATTGGCGAGTATTGCCTCTGTTTCAGAAATGGTTTTACATTCCTGTGATGAAACTCATGACGGGGGAAAAGTCATCGTGAAAGACGGAACAATATCAGACACAGAACCTGCCCCGGATATTGGCGGAACTCAAATTTCGATCCGCAATTTATTTTATAATACACCTGCCCGGAGAAAATTTTTAAAATCACCAAAAGTGGAACTGCGTAAAATTGTGGAGACCATCCGCCAATTAGCCATGGGAAATCCCCATACCCGTATCACCTTAGTTGCAGATGGAAAAACGTTACTTCAAACCGGATGTGAGGAATTGGCAAAAAGAATTAACTCACTTTTTGATCCCACCTATGGAAAAAATTTATTGAAAGTCATAATGGATAAGGGTGATTTTTCAATAGAAGGGTTAATCGGGAATTTGAATTTGGTACGTTCCAGACCGGGGGAACAGTTTATATTCCTCAACTCTCGTTTTATCAAGGATCGTCTTTTGAATTCTGCCGTGTATTCCGGTTATCAGTCATTGGTAAAAAGAGGAGAGTATCCGTTCTTTGTATTAAATATTTCCATGCCTGTGGATCAGGTGGATGTGAATGTACATCCCATGAAAACAGAAGTGAGATTCAAAGATGAATGGCGGATTTATCATGTGATCAAAGCGGCGGTAACCGAATCCTTAAAAGAAATTTTTGACACAATTCCCAACTTTGAAAGAGGAAGAACTTCGTTTTCATTCGAAACGGGACAGCAGACTGATTCGTTTTCTTTCCAAAACAATCCATCGGAAGGATATAGTGGAGTTTCCAATGGACATTCTCATGTATCATTTATGGGAAACAGGAATCGGACTGAAGAACTGGAAAAAGCAAAAAGTTATGCTTCAGTTTTAGCGGAAAAACAGGAAGGAATTGAATCATTAACATCGGGAAAAATCTGGCAAATTCATAATAAATATATTTTATCTCCCATTCAAAGCGGAATGGTTGTCATAGACCAGCATGTGGCTCACGAACGGGTCTTGTTTGAAGAAGCCCTGAAAGCATTTGAACAAAATCATCTTCCGTCCCAGACACTTTTATTTCCGGAAGAAATGACATTTTCTCCTGATGAGTATTCCGTTCTTCTGGATTTATTACCTTATCTGGAGAAAATTGGTTTCAGATTAAAAGAGGAGGAAGAATCCAGTATTCGCCTGGATGCGGTTCCATCAGATTTGAGTCTGGGAAATGAAAAAACCATTATCCGGAATATTTTGGATCATTATCTGGAGCATGGTAAAGAATACAGTTCGACTCAGGAAAGGCTGGCGGCTTCCTATGCCTGTCATGGTGCCATTAAAGCCGGAGATCCTCTCACGTTTGAGGAAATGCAGGAATTGGTGAATCGTCTTTTTGCAACGGAGCATCCATATTATTGTCCCCATGGACGTCCCATTATTGTCCGATTGTCCTTGGAAGAACTGGATCGGCGGTTTGAGAGGATATAACTAATTTATCACTAAATAAATGGTAAAACTATTTTCTGTCTCATAGTTTAAAATGAAAAGATTCTACATAATTATATTAGCCGGACTACTCTCCGTAAGCGCTACAGCAAAACAGAGTAATAATGATACGTCAGGTATAAATAATGGGCAGGATAAAATTGATGTAAAAGAAGTATACCGATCTGCTTATGAAATAGCCATTAAAGATGGAGAAATTGATGAAAAAGAGGAAGCAATTCTCAATACACTGCAAATTTCCATGGAACTTTCAAATGAAGATATTGCAGTTTTAAAAAGTGTATTCGAACAGAAACAACCACAAGAATTGAATCAATCAGGGCGGTGGCCCTTAGTTATACAAAATATGGCTTGGGGTGCAGGGCTTTATGGTTGGGCAATCCCTTATATTATGGATGCAGAGGATTTCAAATGGTATATCGGCACAGAGATGATATCGCTTGGCGGTGCCTTTTACCTCACGTACCAATACACAAAAAAAATGGAAATATCCCATGCGAGAGCTCAAATGATGCGAGCCGGCTCCGGATTGGGATTCAGATATGGATGGGGTGTAAATACTCTGCTTGATCTCTGGGAAGAGGAGGAAGGATCAAAATCTTCAACGTTGGTTCTAATGGCATCTGTGCCTGCAGGTATTTATGCGGGAGATTTTCTCTATAAAAAATGGAATCCATCCAATGGGCAGGCTTGGGCATTGACCCTCTGGGGTGAGATCGGCTCATATACTGTGAGGCAGATCCATCATATGTTAGATGAAGAACCCAAAGAGTATGAGGATTATGACTCGTGGGAGGGGGATGAATCAGAAGAAAATGAGTTTTGGCAGGAAGATCATGATAGGTGGTTAAAGAGACATACACTCATTGATTTATCTTCTTATCCACTGGCTGTTTACTTGGGGCACCAATATTTCGGACAAAAGTCCTACTCATTTGGTGACGCACTCATGCTTTTTCAAGGACGCTGGCTGGGTTGGTTTTATGGGGTGATGGTGTCTGATTTAATTGGTCTGGATTTTGAAAAAATCGACGGTCGTTTTGTCAGAACAGCAACTACCATTGGAGGTACGTTATTCATGGATCGGTTCATTCGTGATCGGGATTACACTTTTGGACAATCCATTCTAAGTGTCCTGGGTACCGGTTCCGGTATCGCCTTCGGATTGGGGACAGCTATAATCATTGAAGTAGATGATTTTGAAACTGTAGAAATGATGATGATGATCGGCGGCATTGCCGGGTTGTATTTGTCTGATTCTATCTTGAAAGTTAAATCTGAATCCGACTCATTTTCATCCGTCAGTGACAAAACATTTTTAATTATTCCTTCTTTTCAGGTAGCTCCTAAATCTAAAGATTACCAAAATAAATTCAGACTCATTCCATCCGTTTCTGTAACAGTACATTTCTAATAAACAACGGAAAAGTGATAAGAATAAAGTAGCACATTGCAACCTTACTCTGCGATACACACTCCTGTTATTTCCTTTTCACCTTCTCATAATAGTCTAAATATTTTTCAACCGTAGTTTCTGCAATAATTTCTCCGATTATTTCTAACGGCAGATTCTCCACTTTTGTAAATCGAATACAGGATTTACCCATATTAGGTTTTACACCTATTTCATTAAATCCTTTTTTCAGTTTGTCCATTCGTTCGGGAATCATATAACCGCACATTAAATAGAGCGCCATATAGTTTTTTTGAGACGCCAAGGCAGCCAACCCCAAGGGCTGTTTATTGTAAGTGTCAGGGTATCGTCTCAACGGGATTTCATAACTGATCATACCCCAATTCATGGTTTCTACATATCCGTCCGGTATATTTTTTAAGATAATGTTACGAACTGTGGAAATTGCATCCTTTCGATCCGGAGGTAAATCCTTTAGGTAATCTTCTGCCGTTTTTGCTTTACTTTGCAGGGGTTTTATTCCTACTTCAACAGCACCATTTTTTTGGTCTGCACCAACTCTCCAGCTTTTATTTGGTAGAGATACACACCTGCACTCACAGGTTTCCCCATTGAGTCTTTAGCATCCCATTGAACTGACTTGAAGCCTGCTTCTTGGGAGGTGTTGACAAGTTGGGTAATCTCTCTGCCAAGCATGTCGTAAACAGTAAGCATTACAAAGTTATTCTCTGGAAGGTCGTACCTTAGTGTCGTAATTGGATTGAAAGGATTAGGGAAGTTTTGATGCAGTGTAAAGGTAGCAGGCACTACAGCTTTAAGCTCTAATGTAAATCTTTCTGCTGATGGGACTACAATCCCTCCTGCGTTCTCGAGGACATACTCTTCACCGCTTGTAGTAGTTAGTACCCAGTTCTTGTGCTCACTAGCATCTATCTTGATATCATAGGCAATAGTAAGAGTCTTGCTGATGGGCATTACTTCTATTTCACCGTAGTCTCTCACAAGCCTCCATCCATCCTTAAACCGTACATCAGAAGCACCTGCTGGTGGTTTGGGAGGTAATTCATAACT
>CAZSIH010000019.1:0-24374 GCA_964606925.1 uncultured bacterium | reverse complement strand
GAAAAGAGAGCCTTTTTTTAATTGATGGTGAGAATTATTTACGTCCTCTAGCCATCGGTGCACGAGCAACATTTCCGCCTTTGTCGATGAAATACAGATATCCAGATTCACGAGTAACGCCAGCGTCTGCAACTTTTTGAGCATTTCCACCGCCTTTACCCGCACGAGCCATCTGAGAACGCCAGACATTGCCATCTTTGCCCAGATAATACAAATATCCTTTTTCTTTACTTACGCCAGTATTGGCAACTGTTTCAGCCATTTAATTCCTCCTGGAATTTGTTGTTTGATTTGGTTTTTGGTAGTGGATAGAGTTATTTCTCTATTCCTCTCGACGATGAGTGTACACATTCTCGTCGGTAAGAGTCAAGAATTTTCTCGACGGGCTCTCGACGAGGAAATTTGAGGTATTTTTTGCGTTTTTTTCAATGACACTGTTCCTTATCTCAGTAAGTTAAAATTATCTTATTAGATGGATTATGTGATTTATGCCCCGGTAGCTCAGCTGGATAGAGCAACAGCCTTCTAAGCTGTGGGTCACAGGTTCGAATCCTGTCCGGGGTACAATTTAACACTCCATCAAAGACAAAAATGATTGAAAATAAATTCATTAAATGTTCGTAAAATCACAAGTTTAATATGAGAAACTCTTTTTTGCATCAACGACAGTTAAGAACAATTATCTCAACTGAAAACCCGAGGCTGCTCACATCTATTGTAAAAGAATTTCTATCAGTAGGCTGGCTTATTTCGAAAAATAATTCAGATGTCTCAACAGAGCTGTACTTTCCGAGAATGGATGGAGTAAAAATTGAATTGTATCCCAACGGATTGATGAAATCTTTTTCGCAAATTAATAATAATGGAGACAAACACGGTGAGTTCAAATCATATTTTGAATCAGGTGGAGTTCAGGAGAAAAAACGATTTCGTAAAGGAATGCAACATGGAAATTTTTCTATATGCAATGATTCCGGTTTTGTCATTCAAAAAGGTGAATATAAAAACGGACAGGAAAACGGACAGTGGATTGATTTTTTTTGTAATGGCAAAAAACGGTATGAAGGGCATTGGAAATCCGGTATAAAAAATGGACCATTCCAATGGTGGTATTCAAATGGTGTTTTAAAAGAAAAGGGTGATTTTAAAAATGGGGATAAAACAGATGAATGGAAATCATGGTATGACACAACAATCAAAAAAGAAAACTGTCAATTTAAAAATGGGATTCTTCACGGCAATGTAAAACTTTGGCATGAAAATGGTAATTTGAGTTTAGAAGGGGTCTATCAAAACGGGAGAAAAGAGGGTATTTGGACAAAATTTTTTACTATCGGAAAGAAACAAGAAGAATTTAATTATGAATCCGGCTTAAGGAAATATTACCATCAAAACGGTAAAATGACACAGAAAGAATTTTACAAGGATGATTTACCCCATGGTAAACAAATAAAATGGTTCACAAGCGGACATAAAAAATCCGACGGCTCTTTTGACCATGGAAATCAAAACGGTACATGGGAATCGTGGTACGACAATGGAAAAAGACGATCCTTGATCACTTTTAAAAATGGGATTCGCCATGGAAAGGTTCAGTCATGGTTTCCAGACAGCAGGAAAAAAGAAGAGGGGAATTATATCAACGGAAAAAAAGACGGTCTATGGAAAAGATGGTCTCGAGCCGGTGAGTCAGAATCCGAAATTGAATACCATAAAGGATTGCGCAATGGACTTTTTAAACAATGGTATTCCAATGGGCAAAAAGCATTTAAGATTCGTTATGAAAAAGGGAAATATCATGGAGAATGGATTGAATGGTATGACTCCGGAAAATTGAAAAAAACACAACATTATATGCATGGTATCCAAGATGGTAAATGTATTCTCCATCACATAAATGGAAGAAAAAAAATGGATTGTTTTTATAAAAACGGGGAAATGAATGGTAAATTTAAAGAATGGGATTTGACCGGAAATATTATTAAGGAATTTACCTATCTAAGGGGAGTTGTCACTTAAATTCATCGACAAATCATTAATTTTGGAACTACCCTTTCAATTATTTTTTACTTAACTTCAGAGAAAAAATGAAACGAACTCAAACATATATCAATACCCTGATTTTAATATTATTATTTTTCCTTACAGTCTTCCATGACCGATCAAATATCTCATATCCGAAAACCAGGAAAGTGGATGTGGTGGATACATACAATGGAGTTTCGGTTGCGGATCCTTATCGGTGGCTTGAAGATGATCAATCCAATGAAACAAATAGGTGGGTGAAAGCGCAGAACAGGATCACAGAAAAATTCCTGAGGAAAATTCCCTTTCGGGATGAAATAAAAGACCGATTGACTGTACTGAACGATTATGAAAAGTTTTCCATCCCCTTTCAGGAGGGGAATAATTACTACTTTTATAAAAATGATGGATTGCAAAATCAATGGGTACTTTATCGTCAGGACAATTTGAATGCAGAACCGGAAATAGTGTTAAACCCAAATACATTTTCTGATGATGGAACTGTTGCCTTGAGCGGAATTTATTTTTCAAACGATAGCAGATATTTAGGTTATGGAGTAAGTTCTTCCGGTTCAGATTGGAAGGAATTTTATATTCTTGAATTGAAAACAAATAAGTTACTGGATGATCATATTCAATGGATAAAATTTTCCGGAATGGCATGGACTGAAACCGGATTTTACTATTCTACATTCCCGAAACCTGACGAAGGTGATGAATTGTCCGGGACCAATGAAAACAGTAAAGTTTATTATCATGAACTGGGAACAAACCAGGTTGACGATAGATTAATTTTTGAGGATCCTGATAACCCGAGACATTCACCTTATGTAAACACGACGGATGATAATCAATTTCTAATTCTATATCAATCCAAAGGAACCCATGGGAATACGGTTGCCGTCAAGGATCTGAAAAATCCCGATTCTCCCTTCATTTCTGTTGTACTAGATTTTGACGGGGAACACAGTATTATCCATAACGATGGGAATGCATTCTATATGATGACAGACAGAAATGCACCGAAAAAAAGGTTGGTTTCATTCACATTAAATAATCCTGATATGAGACATTGGGTAGATATTCTTCCCGAAAGCAAACACACATTGCAATCCGTATCTTTTCCCGGAAACAGGCTCATTGCAACTTTTATGGTGGATGCGCAGGATAAGGCGTTTGTTTACACACAAACCGGTGATCTCATCCAGGAAATTCACGTTCCTGCTCCAGGAAGTCTGGGAGGATTTGGAGGAAAAGAATATTCTAAAGAAGTGTTTTACAGTTTCGAAACCTTCAATCAACCCAGAACCATTTACCGATTTGACCTCACCTCCTTGACTTCTGAAGTTTACCAAACGTCAGGGGTTGCATTTTCGGCTGAAGATTACGTGACTTCTCAGTCATTCTATTCCAGCAAGGACGGGACTCAAATTCCTATTTTCATCACCCATAGAAAATCCATCAAAATGGACAATTCAAATCCCACTCTACTTTATGCTTACGGCGGGTTCAATATCAGCATGCAGCCATTTTTCAGCACGGGGAATATTATATTACTGGAAAATGGCGGTGTATATGCACTTGCTTGTTTAAGGGGTGGTGGGGAATATGGAGATTCCTGGCATAAATCCGGTATGCTCGAAAATAAACAAAATGTTTTTAATGATTTTATCGCTGGTGCAGAATTCCTGATCAATTCCGGCTATACCTCACAAGATAAACTTGCTGTTCAAGGGGGTTCCAATGGTGGTTTGCTCATAGGTGCTGTCATTAATCAACGTCCGGATCTATTCAAAGTAGCTTTTCCTGCTGTGGGAGTGATGGATATGCTGCGTTATCACAAATTTACCATTGGATGGGCTTGGGCTGTGGAATTCGGAAGCAGTGATGATGCGGGACATTTTCAAAATTTGTACTCCTATTCTCCCCTGCACAATATTAAATCGGATGCAATCTATCCCGCTACAATGGTCACAACTGCTGACCATGATGACCGGGTGGTTCCGGCGCATTCCTTCAAATATGCCGCTACCCTGCAGGAAAAAAGGTCTGATAATCCAAACCCGATTTTGATCAGAATTGAAACAAAAGCAGGTCATGGTGCAGGGAAACCCACATCGAAATATATCGAAGAAAAGGCAGATATATGGTCTTTCATGTTTTATAATATGGACGAGAATATTTCATATTGAAAATCAACACAGAAATTTTAATTCCATTTCTGATATTTTCAAATACCAGCTTTGGATTTGACCTGAGGAGTTATAATGAAAACAGTTCACCGAAATGGGAATTAGGAGGTGGAATAGGGTATTTCATGCCCAGAACTGATTTTTCAAATGCACATTCATTTTCAATAGGGGGACTCTGGAAAATATCTCCGTCTTATGGAATACGATTTACAATTCTGAACACCAAATTATTTCAAGAATCCGGGGACAGTTCCCGTCAATTTCTGCAATTTGGACCGGGGGTGCAATTTTCTTTTAAATCCCGGGAAAAGGTAAAAGGATATACGTTAATTGATGTTGGGTTCATTGACGATGAAAAAGATGCGCTGTTCGTTTTTGGTATCGGTATGAAATACAGGATGAATGAAAAATATTCATTGAATTTTGAATTGAGAGATTATTATAAAGGGATTGGAATCCCCTTCATTACATTTCCAAAAAGTCAAGCCGGAATACGAGGTGAGGGTGGTTCAAAATATCTGGATTTTCAAATGCGATTGCATTATTTACTTTAGAGATCAAAAAGGATTAAAAAATGAAAGCAGGAATAGTTAAAGAATACGATCAAGACAGAGGGTTTGGATTTATAATTGGAGACGATGGAGAGGATTATTTTCTCCACGTCAGTGGACTACGGGAACACCTGAAAAATAGAGGATTGAGAGAAGGACAGCGGGTTTTGTTTGATGTGGATTTTGATATGAAGGGCGACAGAGCTATAAATGTGCGGATGGAATAATTCTTATACGGTCATGAACTCCCTAATTATTTTCATGGCAGAGAGAGGAATTTTATGTTTTTCCTCATAGGTTTTCATCACAACATCACATCCCAATTCTTTACAGATTTCCATTGATTCAATTCCAGTCTCTATTGGAACAATTTCGTCTTTAGTCCCGTGCAGGATCAATATGGGAAGGATGAATTTAATTGGTTCAACGTTCAGCATTTCAGCATTTACCCGTTGAAAAAATCCTGCTATCGCTACAATGCCGTTAATTTTGTTTCTCATTAACAACCCTGAAACAGTGGAAAGCGTAGCACCCTGAGAGAATCCCAACAGGAAAATCCTCACATCCTTACCCATTTTTATTTGGATCGTATCCACAATTTTCAAAATAATGTGAACCGTTTCTAATATTTCAATTTTCGATTTTGGTTTTTTATCAAACCATGAATATCCTTTCGGGATTTGACGTGCCTTGAATGGTGCCCGTGGAAAAATCCATAGAGAATTAGGTAATCTGACTCCGATGGAAACGGGAATCAGGGAGTGTTCATCTCCGGTCCAGCCATGGAGTCCAATGACAATAGTTTCACATTTTTCCCCAAACTCTTTAAACTGAAATTCAGTGTTGGGTAATTCTGTGTTCAGGTTAAGAGATTCTGCTGTGTTCATATTCCTCCATCCGAGAAACAAAATCGTCTTCATTGTCAGCTTGAAGCAATGGACTGATTCTGATATTTTCTTTTATTGAGCAGCAGGGTTTTGGTCCGTAATCATGACCGGGGAAAATGGTGATATTTTGAGGTAAAGTTAAGATCTTCTCATAAACGGAATGAAATAGTGTTTTCACATTGGAACCGATGCTGATTGTTCTCCCGGTTCTACCGATGAAAACCGTATCACCGGTAAACAAAGAATCATCCAGCAGAAAACAGCAGCTGTCCGGATAATGTCCGGGAGTGTGCAAAACCTTAATCTTAAATTGGTCCAAAAAAATTACATCTCCATCCGAAATTGCGATGGATTGTTGATCGAATCTCTGGTATGATGAATCGTCAAAAAGATAAATATCAACCCCGGGGTTTTCTGATACGAATTGATCCAGATAGGCAACATGGTCCCCGTGTGTATGAGTAATAAAAATTCCTGCTATTTTATCTCTTAATTCACCGGGAAAATTGCGGACAGGAACGGAAGCATCCACAGCCCATACCCGGTCTGATTTAGGCGGTTGAATCAAATAAGTTATATTTTTATCGTAACCACCTGTAAATGAGTGGAGAGTGAAAAGTTCTTTTTTTATTGTGACCGACATGATAAATCAATATGTTTTTAAACAGATTCAGGTTATTTTCTGACGAAAAATTAACTGATATTTTATAGATATTTACTTTTTAATTTTAGGGAAATACCATGCGTAAAACAGCCATTTATCTCATTGCCGTAGGTTCCATAATTTTAATGTTGAAATTTATCAGCATTATTTTACAATTTCTTACCTCTCATCCACTTATCGGGTTAGGAATTGTCATTATTGTTGCAGGGATTATTTTGTTCCTCCTTGATATTTATCAGGAAAATCAACGCTCCAAAGGAAAAGAACCTTTCAGGGGGATAAATAAATGATCATCGTAACCACTGAAACTGTCTCGGGATTTACCATAACTGAATCTCTGGGAACCGTCATTGGGAATACGATTCTGGCATGACATTTAGGGAAAGATATCAGTGCTGCATTGCGGTCCATTGTGGGTGGAGAAATAAAAGAATATACAGGAATGTTAGCCGAATCAAGGGAACAATCCATTCAGCGTATGAAAGAACGAGCAGAAGAATTGGTTGCTGATGGGATTGTGGGAGTTCGCTTCCAGACATCCATGATCATGCAGAGCACAGCCGAATTACTTGTATATGGTACAGCAGTAAAATTATCAAAATGCTGAACCGCATTCTAAAAAGAATAAATTGAAAAGTACACTTTTAATTCCAATCCTGTTTTTCACTTTCATATCCTGTTCAAAAAACGCCGGGAATGAAACCAAGACGGTTGACCTCAGCACAAAAATGGATTCCATCAGTTACGGAATGGGAGTTAATCTTGGTTCATCCTATAAAAGACAGGATTTTGACATTGATACTGACTTATTTTATGATGGATTTGTGTCGAGTTATGACGGAAAAGAAAGTCTATTAGCAGAATATGATATGCAGAAGATGCTCCGGGATTATTATATGGAAGTGCGGATGAATAAATCGGAACAACTGAAAATATCAGCGGAACAAAATAAAGAAAAAAGCGACCAATTTCTTAAAGAAAATAAAACCGCTAATGGCATCGTTGAATTATCCAGCGGATTACAATACAAGGTCATTCGAGCCGGGTCCGGAGCAAGCCCGACAGTTAATGAAAGTGTCAAAGTTCATTATACAGGAAAACATCTTGATGGTACAATTTTTGACAGCTCAGTTGAAAAAAATGAACCGGCTGAACTGAATCTCCGGTCTGTCATTAAAGGGTGGTCGGAAGCCCTGCAACTCATGAAAGTCGGGGCAAAATGGAAACTCTATGTTCCGCCTGAATTAGCCTATGGAAGACGGGGAAGTGGTGGAAAGATCGGACCGAACGAGTTGTTGGTTTTTGAAGTAGAACTTATTGATATTGTAAATTAACCTGATAAATACATCAGGTTAAATAACTTTTAGTGTTTCCCCCACATTCACAAACGCCGCTACCGCTTTATCCAGTTGGGGTATGTCCATCTCCGCTGAAATCTGAACTCTGATTCGTGCTTCATTTTTGGGTACTACCGGAAAGAAAAATCCGATGACATAAATTCCTTGATTTAACAATTTACTTGACATTTTCTGGGATAGTTTTGCATCATAGAGCATTACAGGTACAATGGGATGGATTCCCGGTTTAATGTCAAAACCCACTTTGGTCATTTCATTACGAAAATAAGTGGTGTTACTTTCCAGTTTGTCACGAAGTTTTGTTGATGAAGAAATCATGTCAAATACTTTAATTCCTGCTGCAACAATTGCAGGAGCCAATGTGTTGGAAAATAAATAAGGACGTGACCGCTGACGGAGGAGGTCGATAATTTGTTTTCGTCCCGTTGTGAAACCTCCTGAAGCCCCACCCAGTGCTTTTCCCAATGTGGAAGTTATAATATCAATTTTATTTAACACATTATGATTTTCACCGGAACCACGCCCTGTTTTACCCACAAATCCTGTTGCATGGGAATCATCCACCATGACCATAGCATCGTATTTTTCTGCCAATGCAGTGATTTCATCAAGCTTAGCAATAAATCCATCCATGGAGAATATGCCATCGGTAGCTATCAAGCGAAAACGGGCATTTTTGGTTTTCTTTAAAATTATTTCTAACTCATCCATATTACTATTGGAAAACCGATGACGCTGTGCTTTACATAAACGAATTCCGTCAATGATCGAAGCATGATTCAGAGCATCGCTGATGATGGCATCTTCCGCTCCCAACAATGTTTCAAATAAGCCTCCATTTGCATCAAAACATGATGTATAAAGTATCGTATCATCAGTGCCAAAAAAGGTCGAAATCTTTTTTTCTAACTTTAAATGGAGATCCTGGGTCCCGCAAATAAACCGAACAGATGACAATCCAAATCCATATTCTTCCAATGCTTTTATTGCTGCTGCCTTAATTTTTGGGTGATTGGATAAACCTAAATAATTATTGGAACAAAAATTAAGGACTTCTCCCCCTTCTGTTGTTACAATTGAAACACCTTGTGGAGTTGTAATGGTTCGTTCTTTTTTGTATAGTCCATCTTCTTCGATGGATTTCAAAATATTTGTATAATGTGAAAGTGGATTTATCATAGTCTCTTTTTTTTCACCATTCTAAAATAACTTTTCCACATTCACCGGATTCAATAACAGCAAATGCTTTTTCAAAATCCTCCGCAGGGAATTTATGAGTGATCACCGTTGATACATCCAGTCCCCCACGAATGAGTTGAGTCATTTTATACCAAGTCTCAAACATTTCTCTTCCATAAATACCTTTCAAATGGAGACCTTTGAAAATAATTTCATCCCAATTTATTTTTGTTTCGTTTGGAAGAATTCCTAAAAGAGCAATTTTCCCTCCGTGGTACATGTGTTTTATCATGTCACTTAGTGCTTGAGAATTTCCGGACATTTCCAATCCAATATCGAACCCGGTATCTATTCTTAAATTTTGGTAGCAATCAGTAATGTTTTCTCTTTGAACATTTATAACTGCATCCGCTCCCATTTTTTTCGCAAGATTCAAACGGAAATCGTTGATGTCTGTTACAACTACATTTCTTGCGCCGATATTTTTACAGATTGCAGCAGCCATACAGCCGATAGGTCCCGCACCAGTTATGAGGACATCTTCTGCAACCATTTCAAAACTCAATGCGCAGTGGACAGAATTTCCCAATGGGTCAAAAAATGCGGCAATGTCTGTATCAATTTCAAGATGGACAGGCCAAACATTACCTTCAGGGAGAGTCATATATTCAGCAAAAGCGCCGTTCCGGTGGATTCCGATCCCTACGGTTTTATGACATAAATGGCGTTGTCCCGCCCTGCAATTCCTACAATATCCGCAGGTGATATGTCCTTCTCCTGAAACAATTTCTCCCGGTTTATAATGAGTGACACCCTCGCCAATTTCTTCAACTACACCCACAAATTCATGCCCAATCACTAACGGAGGTTTAATAGTATTTTGAGCCCACTCATCCCATTGATAAATATGCAGGTCGGTTCCACAGATTGCTGTTTTTTGGATTTTAATTAACACCTCATTTGTGGAAGGATTGGGCATTTCCACTTTATTAAGTGTAAGTCCAGTGTTGGGATTTGTTTTACAAATTGCTTTCATTTAAATTAAAATTACATCTAAGTGAAAAATAGATTCAATGATTGACCTGAAAAGAGATGTTCTCGGTTTCTTGGTACAGGATATATTATTCCGTTAAATTTACTCCAGATATACCACATATTATGACAAAAACCCTATCCCTTGTAAATCAAAAAGGTGGAGTTGGTAAAACTACCTCATCGGTAAATATAGCCGTCAGCATGGCAGCGGCAGAAATTAAAACACTCCTTATTGATTTTGATCCACAAGCAAATGCAACAACAGGAGTCTCAAATTTAATTAAGAATAATAATCATACAATTTACGATGTTCTCATCCGGGGGACAGATATTAATGAAGCTCTTATTTCCACGCAATTCGCTCATTTGGACGTAATTACTTCAGAAAATGATTTAGTGGGCGCTGAAATTGAATTAGTGAGTGTGATGGCACGGGAATATCAATTAAAATCCCTGTTAAAAAAACTCAATCGGAAATACGAATATATTATTGTTGATTGTCCTCCATCCCTGGGATTGTTAACCATAAATGCTTTAGCCGCATCAGACGCTGTATTAATTCCGATTCAATGTGAATATTATGCATTGGAAGGGTTAGGCCAGTTATTAAATACAATAAGATTGATTCAAAAACATATCAATCCAAAATTAAGCATTGCGGGAGTTTTACTCACCATGTATGATTCCAGGTTAAACTTATCGAGAGAAGTTGCGGATGAAGTTCGTGAATATTTCGAAGAAAAATTATTTAATACCGTCATCCACAGAAATGTGCGTCTGGGAGAAGCTCCCAGTTTCGGAAAACCTGCATTGCTCTACGATGCAAATTCTACCGGTGCACAAAATTATTTAAGTTTAGTTGAGGAGTTATTGAACCGTGTCAAATAAGAGATTAGGGAAGGGCTTGGAAGCTCTCATCAGACCTGTGAAGGAAAGAAAAAAACTTACGCCGGCAACAGGTTCAACATTAATTCCGGTTAAATCAATCAGGGAGAATCCTCATCAACCTCGAAAGAATTTTGATTCAATGAAATTGGAAGAAATGGCTGATTCTATAAGGGAAAAGGGAATTTTATCTCCTATTACTGTAAAGGAAGATGGAGATCATTTCATATTGGTAGCTGGTGAACGGAGGCTGAGAGCAGCCAAATTGGCAAAATTAAAATCCATTCCGGTGTACAGGATAAAAGTGAAGAATGATGCGGAATTGCTGGAGATGGCGTTAATCGAAAATATTCAGCGTGAAAAGCTAAATTCCATTGAAGAAGCGGAAGCTTTTGCATTGCTTCAAAGTAAGTTTAATCTCAATCAGACGGAAATTGCAAAATCCATTGGCAAAAAGCGGGTAACCGTTTCAAATTCCCTCAGACTGTTAACGCTCCCACGGGAAATACTGGAAAGCATACGATTAAATGAAATTTCTGCTGGTCATGGACGTGCCTTATTGATGGTAAAATCTATGAGAGGAAAGTTGAAACTCTGGGAAAAAATAAAACGTGAGCAAATGAGTGTCAGGGCAGTAGAAAAATGGGTGAAAGAAAAAATAAATCGATCTGCAACAGCAGGTAAATATACAATCCAAAAGAAACTTCCTCCCGGTTTTAGAGCCTGTGAAAATGAATTGATTGAGTTATTAGGAACCAAAGTCAGGCTGAAACCTTCAAAAGACGGAGGAACAATTATCTTTCATTATTTTTCGAACGAGGATCTGGAACGACTCATGGAATTGTTGCGTTCAATTGAATAAACCCCTTTAATCCTTGAAATCAAAAAATATTACCATACTTTTTATCCCGGACTCGGGAGAAAAACAACGTCAAATCTCTTCATCCGTTCCGGTTCTAATTATTTTCTCACTGCTAATCTGTTTAATTTTTTCCGGCGCTCTAATGACTCTCATAAAAAATATCTCAGTGATGAGATCTCATAGTGAATTAGAAAAAAAATATGAGAAGTTAATTTCCGAACGGTTGGCAGTCCGGGAATTGATTGGTGACTTGAACAGAATGAAATACTTGGATAGACAAATTCGCAAATCTTTGACAGTAGATCTACAATTGGATGATCCCGAAGATCGTAATTCCGAATATAGCAGTCTTGATTTGGAAGACCATATCAGTGGATATAATATTGCTTCGATTCCGTCTCAAATTCCTGTAAGGGGGTATCTCACCCAAAAGATGGACCTCTCATCAAATTCTAAAATTAAAAATCATTATGGAATTGATATTTCTGCTGTGGAAGGGACTCCGGTGTCAGCATCTGCAGGAGGACTGGTTGTATTTTCCGGATGGAGTTATGATCTGGGGAATCACATCATTCTTTATCACGGAGATGGATATTTTACCCAATATGGACATTTACAGGATCTATTGGCAGAAGCAAGGGAATTTGTATCATTGGGAGAAGCCATCGCCCACGTTGGCAGTACAGGAATTTCATCAGGTCCCCATCTTCATTTTGAAATATGGAGAGAAGGTACAATGTTGGATCCACTGGATTTTTTTCCGCAATATAAACAAAATGATTTAAGCACCGATTTTGAAAAATAAACTCTCATTCAAAAATATTCATACAATGGTGGGACCTGACGCAGAAATCAGAGGAGACATCAATCTGAATGAGGGATTAATCATCTACGGCAAAGTATATGGATCAATTTCTTCAAAAGGAGATGTTCGAATCGGAAAAACCGGAAAAGTGTATGGGGATATAAAAGCCCAAAATATTCATATTGGCGGTGAAGTATTTGGAAATGTAACTATTGAAGACAGAGCCGAACTTGGAAAATATTCCACGTTGGATGGAGATTTGATTTATAAACAATTACACATTGAACAGGGAGCAAAATTCCAGGGACAATGCACGATTCTGAATGAACAGGATAGTCTAAATCAGGGTTTTAAAGACGACACATCATAAGAACCATTAATGTAATCTTATTATGAAACAAAAAGAGCCTTTTTTTAATAGCTCATTTGATTATTTTCAGAAAATTATAAGAGATTCCGGTCCGGTTGCCGCAGCATCCTATGGACTTATCGGGGCTGTTATCCTTTTTATTTTGCTCGGATATTTTCTGGACAGGTGGCTAGATACAGCACCTTGGTTAATGATTGTGGGACTTTTTATCGGACTCGGTTCCGGATTTTATGAATTAAGCAAAATAATGTGGAGAAAATGAATGTCAGCGGGAAAATTCATTGGATTTATGATATTATTTTGTTCGGGATTATGGGGGATATTGGCTTGGATTGACACAGGATACATGGTTGAATATTTTTTAGGAATTTGTCCTCCTTTAAGTATTGGTATCTTAACTGTATATCTGGCTGAATTAATTCAGTCAAAAAGTTCTAAATTTCTTACTCAATTCTTCATTATAGCTTTTTTGGTTAAAATCATTATTTATGGCGGGTACATTATCCTTTTATTCAATTTTTATTCTTTTTCTCATATTCATTTTATACTTAGTTTTTCCGGCTGTTTTATAACGCTTCACATAAGTGAAGCGTTCTTTTTTAAGTTTACGATAAAATAATAACCATTACATTTTATGAGTGTTTCTGAGTCCGGACAATCTTCCGGAACTGTATTAGATCAGGTTGGGGATAATATTATTCACCATGTGTCCAATAGTTCATTGGACCATCCATTGATACATCTTCCACCAGTTTTTGGTCTTGATATATCTGTTACAAAACATGTACTCATGTTATGGATTGTCGCTGCACTGGTTTCTATTTCTGTAATTATCCCTATTCGAAGGTATATGAAAATGAAGAAACCAGTTCCTACGGGCTGGATGAATGCCATTGAAGCAATTGTGGCTTTTATCCGTGATTCAATTGTGAAACCAAATATGGGATCAAAATTTACAGATAGTTGGGCGCCACTGATTCTGACATTTTTTTTCTTTATCCTGTTTGCGAACGGGATTGGATTAATACCCATTTTTGATATTCTGGGAGCAGTAAATCGTTTTGTAATTGGTATTCCAGCAAGTGATGATCATAACTTTATAAATTCCCTATTGCATGGAGGAGCAACCGTCACCGGGAATTTTAATGTTACGGCAGGATTGGCAACTCTGACATTTATTGCAATAATTATAGCAGGAACAAAAGCCCACGGATTTTTATCCCATTGGAAAAATTTAGTACCAAAAGGTCTGGCCATTCCGGTTTATATTATTCTAATTCCCATTGAAATTATCGGGATGTTTGTTAAACCGTTTGCACTCACTATGCGATTAGCGGCTAATATGACAGGAGGTCATATTGCTGTGTTGGCAATTCTATCTTTCATGGCGATTTTTGCTGATATGTTTCACAGTACAGCAACCGGAATTGGGCTAGCAATTTTTTCCATTCCCATGGCTGCTGCAATATCAGGACTGGAAATTATTGTCGTATTGGTACAAGCATATGTTTTTACATTATTGTCAGCCGTTTTTATTGGAATGGCGATCAATGTTCATCATTAAATAAACCTTAAGGAGAAATAAACGATGGAAAATCTTCATTTATTTGGAGTTGGATTGGGTCTGGGACTCATTGTAATTGGTGCAGGAATAGGCATCGGTCGCTTAGCCTCTGCCGCTGCTGAAGGGATTGCCCGTCAGCCGGAAGCGTCTGATAAGATCACTGCTGCAGTCAATTTACCCCTGTTCCTGTTGGAAGGGGTTGCTATTTTAGGTGAGGTCTTCGCCCTCTTAATTGTATTAATGAAATAAGTAAGGGAAAAGTTGTTATGGATAATCCTTTAGTTCAACTTGATCCGGGACTGTTTGTCTGGACCATCCTGACATTTTTGGTTTTGCTGGGTGTCTTGGCAAAATTTGCATGGAATCCACTGTTAAAAATGCTGAAGGACAGGGAAGAACTCATCCGTTCTTCCCTGGATGATGCCGAAAAAGCAAAAGTAGAATTGGAACGGTTGAATGTTGAAGGGCAGGATATTGTGAATAAGGCTCGTTCGGAAGCCCAGACCATTCTTGCAGAAGGAAAAACTGCAGCATCAAAAATGAAGGATGAAACACTAAATGCAGCAAAAGATCAGGCAAAGGTGATTTTAACTGAGGCGAAAAAACATATACGAATTGAAAAAGACAAGGCTATTTCAGAAATCAAAAGTGAAGTAGTTGATCTTTCACTATCCGTGGCAGAAAAGCTGATCAACAAGAACATTTCCCGTGAAGATAATCAAGCATTAATTGATGAATCTTTGAAAAATGTAACGAAATATGAAGCTTGATTCTCAATTGAAAAAATATTCTGTTGTCCTTTTTGAGACCGCACAAAAAGGCGGATGTGTAAAAGAAGTATTACCATCTTTGGAATTTATGGATTCTCTCTGGAAGCAGGATGCTCAATTCAGGTCACTTGTTTTATCTAAACGGATAACCCTGGAAGAAAAAACAAACATCCTTTCAGGTACATTAAAAGATGTGTGTCATCCACTGGTTTTAGAATTCATTCAAATTTTGATAGAAAAAAACATCATGAACTACATTTCATATATAAAAAATGTTTATGAGATTGAATATAAGAATGCCTACAGGATTATAACTGTTGATGCACAAGTGTCCGACAAAATGGATAATGCTGAAGTGGACAGGCTCCGGAAGGGATTAGAATCCAATTTACAAATGTCAGCTGATCTTAAGGTGGAAGTGGATTCGTCCATTTTAGGTGGAATCAAATTAAGAATCGGAAATACATTTCTTGACGCAACCGTTCAGGGAAAAATGAAGCGTCTCAGGGAAAATTTACTACAATCCTAATATTTAAGGAAGTAACATGGAAATAAAGACTGAAAATATAAGTGAATTATTGCGTCAGCAAATTGAAGCATTCAGTGTGTCAGTGGATGTATCTGAAGTTGGCGAAGTTATAGAAATCGGTGACGGTGTGGCTCGTGTCAGTGGGTTGGAAAATGTCATGAGTTCCGAATTGGTAGAATTACCAAATGGTGTGTTTGGAATGGCATTGAATTTAGAAAATGATAATGTTGGTTTAGTCCTTTTTGGTGAAAGTAGTAAGGTAAAGGAAGGCGATCTTGCAAAAAGAACTGAAAGAGTTGTTGAGGTTCCAGTCGGTGATGCGATGCTGGGAAGAGTGGTAAATCCCTTAGGACATCCTTTGGATGGGAAAGGTCCCATTGATACAAATGAGTCGCTCCCCATTGAGAGAAAAGCATTGGGAGTGATGGCAAGACAACCGGTAAAACAACCACTACAAACCGGAATAAAAGCCATTGATTCAATGATTCCCATAGGGCGTGGACAACGAGAATTGATTATTGGTGACCGCCAGACAGGAAAAACAGCAATCGCTGTGGATACCATAATCAATCAAAAATATACCCAAAAGACGGATGAACCGGTTTTTTGCATTTATGTTGCTATCGGACAAAAAGGATCTACAGTAGCGCAAATCGTGACTGAACTTGAAGCGAATGGAGCCATGGAATACACCACTGTTGTGGCTGCAAATGCTTCCGATCCGGCACCCATGCAGTACATTGCCCCGTATTCGGGTTGTGCTATGGGAGAATATTTCCGGGATAACGGAAAACATGCTTTGATCATTTATGATGATCTTTCAAAACAGGCAGTGGCTTACCGTCAAATGTCTCTCGTTTTAAGACGTCCTCCCGGAAGGGAAGCATTTCCCGGAGACGTGTTTTACCTTCACAGCAGATTGTTGGAAAGAGCCTCAAAATTAACCGATGATTTAGGAGGAGGATCATTGACGGCATTACCAATCATTGAAACACAGGAGGGAGACGTTGCAGCATACATTCCCACCAATGTTATTTCTATTACAGACGGACAGATATATCTGGAAACAAATTTATTCAATTCCGGTGTCCGCCCTGCTATCGATGTAGGATTATCTGTATCCCGTGTGGGAGGAAATGCACAGATAAAAGCTATGAAAAAAATTGCAGGGACCTTGCGACTTGATCTGGCTCAATACAGGGAATTAGAAGCGTTTGCAAAATTTGGTTCAGATCTGGACAAAAAGACTCAAACTCAGTTGACTCGTGGTGAGCGGATGGTGGAAATCCTGAAACAGGATCAATATGTTCCCATGGTAGTCGAAAAACAGATTGCCATCATTTTTGCAGGGACCAAAGGTCATTTGGATGATATTCCAGCAAATCGAATTAAAGAGTTTGAGACTGGATTACTGGATTATCTCGATGCGAATAACTCAAGCGAAATGAATTCAATCCGGGATGAAGGTGCGATCAGTGAAGATAGAAGAACTAAATTGAATGAAGCCATACTTGCATTTAAAGGAGGATTTACCGCTTAAAATACTATGGCGAATCTGAAAGACATCCGGAATCGAATAAAGTCCGTAAAAAGCATTCAAAAAGTAACTAAAGCCATGAAGATGGTAGCAGCAGCTAAAATGCGCAGAGCACAAGAACACATGGAAGAAGCCCGCCCCTATGCTCAGCGACTGACGGAAGTCATTCAACATCTATTACCGGATGTGGACCGTGAAAATTTAGATTTACTGGATGTTCGCAGTGTGAAAAGGGTCGCTTATGTTGTGGTAACATCTGATCGTGGGTTGGCAGGATCATTCAATGCAAATGTGCTAAAAAAAGCACAAAAGGAAATTGATGCAATCGGTAAAAATAATGTAGATATATTTTGCATCGGGAAAAAAGCCAGAGATCATTACAAACAGCGTGAATATACAGTTATTGATAGTTATACAGATTTTTGGAATGAATTATCCTATGGAGATGCTATAAGAATTGGAAAAGGAATCATCAGTCATTTTACAGAAAAACAGGTGGATGAAATTCACGTAGTGTATAACGAATTTGTGAATATAGCCAATCAATATGTTGAGTCTGAAAAACTCCTTCCTTTGGAATTTGATAGAGAGGAATCTGTCCAATTAGACCGGCTGTACGAGCCGGATAAAAATGAATTAGTGAAGAGTCTCATCCCGAGGCATCTTAATATTCAAGTGTGGAAATATTTACTGGAATCATTTGCAAGCGAACAAGCTGCCCGAATGGTGGCGATGGAAAATGCTACAGAGAATGCAGAAGAAATGATAAAAGATTTAACAATGGAATTCAATAAGGCAAGGCAAGCTGCAATCACAAAGGAAATTTTGGAGATTGTGGGCGGTGCCGAAGCATTAAAACAAGCATGAGGAATTGAAATGGACACTGTTGGAAAGATATCTCAAATTATGGGTGCAGTTGTGGATGTAACCTTTGAGGATGGGCGATTACCCGAAATATTGAATGCGCTGGAAATTAGCCGGAACGGTGAAGGAACGCTCATTTTGGAAACTGCACAGCATTTAGGTGACGGGGTTGTTCGAACGGTTGCTATGGACTCTACCGATGGATTAGTTCGTGGTCAAAAAGTTACAGATACAGGCAATCCTATTACAGTGCCGGTAGGTCCGGAAACATTAGGAAGAATATTTGATGTCACCGGGAATGTGATTGATGGAAAAGGTGAAGTTGTCACTAAAAAGAGAAATCCAATTCATGCCCCTGCCCCGAAGCATGAGGATTTATCCACTTCCACAGAAGTATTGATTACCGGGATAAAGGTAGTGGATTTGATGGAACCTTATACAAAAGGCGGAAAAACAGGTCTTTTTGGCGGTGCCGGTGTGGGTAAAACGGTACTCATTCAGGAGTTGATTCGCAATATCGCTACGGAGCATGGAGGATATTCCGTTTTTGCCGGTGTAGGGGAACGGACACGGGAAGGAAATGATCTGTATTTGGAAATGAGTGAATCCGGAGTGATTGAGAAAACGACTATGGTTTTCGGTCAAATGAATGAACCTCCCGGGGCTCGATTACGAGTAGGATTAGCGGGATTGGCTATGGCGGAATATTTTCGTGATGATGAAGGGCAGGATGTACTGTTATTCATTGATAATATCTTCCGATTCACACAAGCCGGTTCAGAAGTCTCAGCACTGCTGGGCCGAATGCCGTCTGCTGTTGGATATCAGCCTACACTTTCAACGGAAATGGGTGATTTACAGGAAAGAATTACTTCAACCAAGAAAGGATCCATCACTTCGGTTCAGGCAGTGTACGTACCAGCGGATGACCTGACCGATCCTGCTCCTGCTACGGCATTTGCTCATTTAGATGCTACATCCGTTTTGGAAAGAAAAATTGCGGAGTTGGGAATTTATCCCGCTGTGGATCCGTTGGCATCTACATCCAGAATTTTAGATCCCCGTGTGATCGGTGAACGGCATTATTCTGTAGCAAGGAATGTTCAGGTGGTGCTTCAAAAATACCGAGACCTTCAGGATATTATCGCCATTTTGGGAATGGATGAATTATCAGATGAAGATAAACACACTGTATTCAGAGCAAGAAAAATGCAGAAATTCATGAGTCAACCATTCTTTGTTGCTGAACAGTTCACCGGGAAGAAAGGACGCTATGTTTCATTGGAAGATACGGTATCCGGTTTTGAAGCAATACTGAGCGGTGAAGCAGATGAATATCATGAAAATGATTTTGCTTATGTCGGTGCAATTGACGAAGTGTTTGATAACGCTAAAAAAAATGATGATTCATGAGCGATTTTCATCTTGAAATTGTCACCCCGACAAAACTAATTGATGAAGGAATGGTGGCCTATGTCCGCTGCCCCGGATTGGACGGATCATTTGGTGTCTTGGCACATCACAGAAATGCAATCATTGCACTGGGAATCGGGGAAATCAAAATAACACAGGATAAAAATGATCATTTTTTCGCCACCAGTGGAGGATTTGCTGAGATCACACAAGATAAAATGCAGATTCTGGTAGAAACCGTTGAACGATCGGACGAAATTGATGCTGGTCGAGCAGAAGAATCTTTTGAAAGAGCAAAAGTGAGAAAGGAAGAAAACAAGGGCAAATTAGATCCAGCCAGGATGGATATATCCATGACCCGGGCAATAAACAGGATGAAGGTTTCTCAAAGATAAACTTTAAAACTTGAAGGATGAAATGAGAAACTGAAAAAGGTTCTTGTTTCAATAATTTTATTTATAATTTAATTCATGACAGATGCTAAAGAATTTAGAGATTTAAAGGAAAGGATGCAAAAGTCTACATTTTGGTTTCTTTAAGAAGGAAGTGAATTATAATTTTAAAACTGTCACTCTGAGTAGTGAAACGTTATCGAAGAGGGACAAAGCACTTCTCAAAAGTGTATCCTTTTTCGTCTCACGGAGTCAGTCTTTCGATAACGCTCCATTTCTTTCTGCTACTCAAGATGACAGTGAAAAAACAACAATTATCGGGAGCACTCTTTTTAATCACTACCTTAAAAATATATATCCAGAAAACAAGAATCAAGTGAATTGGTAATGATTTTTATTTCTATTTAAAAACGAAAATAAATGATCTCAACTTTCAACTTTCAATATTCTAATTTTCAAAATGTATAAACGAACACACACCTGCGGGGAACTCCGCACATCCCATATTGGAAACGAAGTTATCCTGAACGGATGGGTGAATACCGTTCGTCTTCACGGTCAGGTTATTTTTCTTGACCTTCGGGACCGATATGGAAAAACTCAAATCCTTATCAATGCAGATTCTTATAGCGGAGATTTTGATACCGCAAAGAAATTATCTATGGAAGATGTCCTTTGCATAAAAGGTAAAGTATCCGAAAGGCAAACTGCAAATCCAAATTTATCAACAGGTGAAATTGAGGTTAAAGTAGCGGAATTAGAAATTTTGAGTGAAGCTGAACCACTTCCGTTTATTCTTTCTGACCGGGAAAGTGCAGAGGAGGACCTCAGGTTAAAATATCGTTATTTAGAACTCAGAATGGAAGAACTTCAGAAGAATATTTTGATTCGTCACGAGGCATATCAAGGGACACGAAACTATTTAACCCAACATAATTTTATTGAGGTGGAAACTCCCGTTTTAATGAAATCCACACCGGAAGGAGCAAGAGATTATCTTGTACCCAGCAGGATTCACAAAGGAAAATTTTATGCTCTTCCTCAATCTCCTCAGATCTATAAACAAATACTCATGATCAGCGGTTACGACCGATATTTTCAGATCGTGAAATGTTTCAGGGATGAGGATCTGCGGGCAGATCGCCAGCCGGAATTTACTCAGATTGATTTGGAAATGTCGTTTGTGGATGAGGAGGATATTTTTTCAAACTTCGGTGGATTAACCCGTCATATTTTCAAAACTGTAAGAGGAATTGATTTACCTGATCCATTTCCAAGAATGACATGGGAAGACGCATGGAACACTTACGGTTCTGACAAACCTGATCTACGATATGGGATGAAACTTTTGGATGCAAAACAATTTACGGATCGATCGGAGTTCAATGCATTCAAATCTGCTGAAATTGTGAGAGGAATTGTCGTTGACGGCGGAGCAAAATATTCCAGAAAAATTATTGATGAACTCACAGAATTTGTTAAAAAATATAAAGCCAAAGGTCTTGCCTGGATGAAAGGGGAGAACGGTGCATTGTCCGGTGGAATATCAAAATTTTTCTTAACTGAACTTCAGGGAGAAATGTGCAATTCCCTGGGAATGAAAGATAACGATATTTTATTTCTCATGGGTGATGAAAAAATGACTGTATTGAAAGCCTTAGGCGCTCTTCGTGTGGAAATTGCCAAACGTGAAAAATTGGCAGACAAGAATGATTTTAAGCCGTTATGGGTTACTGATTTTCCCATGTTTCAAATTGATGAAGAATCAAACAAATTAACTTTTCTCCATCATCCGTTCACATCTCCCTCAACTCAGAAAGTAGAGGAAATGGACTCCAATCCTGAATCATTAAAAGCCCGTGCTTATGACCTGACGATGAACGGATACGAAATTGCAGGAGGTTCCATACGGATACATCGTCCTGAAGTCCAGAAAAAAGTATTTTCACTTTTAGGCATGAGCGATGAGGAAGCAAAAGAAAAATTCGGCTTTCTACTGGAAGCCCTTAAATATGGCACTCCACCACATGGAGGGATCGCATTTGGATTTGACAGACTCGTTATGCTGTTAGCCGGTACAGAAAATATCCGGGATGTGATCGCTTTTCCGAAAACAACATCAGCATCAGCACTCATGGAAAATGCTCCCAGTGACGTGAGTGAAGAACAGTTAAAAGAATTGGGGATTCGGTTTAAAAATAATTAACGAATAAACTCACCGGCTTGTCCGCCGTAATGAAATGTAGGCGTGGCGGACGGCGTGTTCATTCCACTAAATTTCCTTATTACACAAATCTTCATTTTGTCTCAAATCTCAAAACCACGCTGCCAAGTTAAGCCGTCCGGTGGAGTGAGGGTTAGCCAGCCATATTTTACTCATAAGAGTCGCTAACCATAAGAAAATCTGATAATTGATAATTCAGGAAAAAATCGATCAAAATTTCAGTGGCATGTATATCATGGTTATTAAATCCAATATACGATAGATGTTCATCTCCCATTTTACCACCAAACCATTGATGACCGCCGTTTAGAATTTTGTAATGAACAAATATTGCACCAATCTTTTCTCCAGAAAATGTATGTATTTCAACTTTCGTGCTATCGGACGGATCAACATCATTTAAAGATTGGATAGTAGATTCTGTTAAGTTATTGAATTGTGTCCAATAAGCAATGTTTTCATTAACCAATAGAGATCCATCATTTGAAAATTGACCTTCAAATGGAACATCGTAGGCAACAAAAGGATCGGCTGTACCTTTAAAGTCGATAATGGGTATCAGACGGTTTTGGTCACATTGTTGGTCTGTATTTAGCATGAAATTGCTACCTATCGAACCAAATGCGGTTATTTTATTGGATAATTGGCAAGCCAACTCATAAGCCATGTACCCACCATTTGAATAACCACAGGCATATACTCGATTAAGATCAATATTAAAACGGGTCGCAACGGAATCAATTAATACATCTATGAACCCCACATCATCACTTGTATTTTTATCCCAGGGTGTGCCTACATTCCATGAATTATCAATACCTTCAGGATAAACCACAGCAATATTGGCAAGGAGAGCAAAGTCATCCATTTCGCTGGCTTGTCGAATGAATTTGGCACTGCCATAAAAATTGTGCAAAACGATGATAAGCGGGCATGGCTTTGTTGTTTTTTCAGGATAAGATACATAATATTCCCTAACTACCCCATTATGTGATAGAGATAAAGGTTTTTCTTTTCTACTACAACCGCCAAAAATAAAAAGTGAGATAAGTAGAAATAGTTTTCGTCGCATTTACCTTGTTCCTTTATTTAGGTTAATTGTTATTATTATGGCTGGCTAACGAATAAACTCACCGGAGGACGGCGTTTCTATTCTCAAATCTTTTGTAAAAACTCTCATCATTATTTTACCAAAATCCTTCATTTTCGCTGGCAAGTTTAGCCGTCCGGTGGAGTGGGGGTTAGCAAATAATTTCACCCATTTCTAAATTCCTGAATAAATGGTCCAAACACTTTTTTGAATTTTAACAAGTTAGAAATTTGCCATTCTCTTAATTCATTTAACCGGCTTTCTTTATCATTAATTGAACCATTATTCGGAACATAAACTCTTGATGCTCTTTTATCATCAAGCCTTTCCCAAGTAAGTGAAAAGCCTAAATCAGTTTCAATTTTATCTTTTGATTCTTCTAACCAATCAAAGATTTTTTTATTTTCATCAAAATCGCCACGGTCGATATAAAGTTCAACTCTAACATCTTTTTGTGAAAAGACTGCACTGTAAACTAAACCAGAAACACCCGTTGAAAAAGCATACCAATTTTGGGGTTGAGCCTTTTTTGCACCAGTGAATCTGTGTTTTTCTCTTAATATGTCAATCAACTCTTGGTAATAATTCAGATAGGCTTCGCCTTTTGGAGTTATTTTTTTCTTACTACCACCTTTTGATTTTTGCCATTCACTTGGAAAAACAATTGGGTTAAATACATAGGCGGGGTTTGAATCGTCAATTTGAAAAACATCAACCGTAACGCCAAAAAAACCTGTTTCATCATCAGAATGGTGGTTGAGCCAATCTAACGCCTGTTTATGTTCGTCCCTTATTTTTTCTGCAATCCAAATAACCACAGAAGCATCAAAGCCCGAAGCATATGTTAGAAGTTTACCCAAATGGTCGTGGTCGGTTTGCGTAAGTTGGTTTTCAATAATAACAGTTTTGTTATTACTCAAATTTTTCGCTAATAAGTCCAATGAAAAATCGCCGACAGATGCTTCCTTCTCCAATAACTCAAGTTCCATTCCTAACGCTTCACCTAATGCTTGAATGTTGTCAGCAAGCCAAGGAGTAAAGTTTGATGCTTCGTTTGCCCATATTTTACGAAGACCAATTTTTTTCAAATTCCCGAATGATTTCATAATTCTCTTTCTTGTTTGCTAACTACTTACTATACAGCAAATATGCAACATAGTGCTCGAAGATAGCGTGTT
>CAZSIH010000018.1:8531-24703 GCA_964606925.1 uncultured bacterium | reverse complement strand
TGGATTGCCGGTAAAAGACGTTGTGTTATCTTGTGACATTCTTAACCAGTATCCCGTACCCATTGCCAGAGTCTCCGACTGCTGATATCCTGATCCTGAAACAAAACTGTACAGGGTTTGAGGAATGGCATCGGGAAAGATATCGGTATAAAAACTGGATTCAGTCAATAGAGGAAGTCCCACAAGATTCCAGTCAACGGAATAATCCTGGGTGATGGTCATTGCTCCCGAACCAACGGTAAGTCCAATGGGAATACTGGCGGCACCCCCGTTGCTGAAAATAGAAATGTATCCTTGATACTCTCCTCCATCCATTCCGGTAGTATTTGCAGTAACGGTTGCATTCTCAGACATTCCATAGTCTATTTCCCCTTCAGGTGGAGTTATTGTCAGCCATTCGGGTCCTTTTGAAAACTGCAGGGAAAGATCATCGTGAACATAATTATTATTGAAACTGACCTGGAGTCCCGTTGAGCCATTTGTGTTCTGTATCCCAATGGTAGCGGAATGAGTTCCTGTAATTGACCTGTAATTAAGCTGAACATCCCCGGAAGGGTATAAAACAAACTGAAAATCATAAAAGCTGTCCGGATATTCGTTCCACCAGTGAGCTACCTCGTCAAACCACACAACCATCCTTTCTGCATTACTGTGAACATATACATTCCCTGAACAATACTCGTTACAATTATCATTCACCGGGTTTAAATCATCCCAGAAACCAAAAATTGCCGGCTGAGGAGCAGAGGAAGAAGGAATTGTACTGTTTTCCCATTCATTTACATCATTTCCAAACCCTATCCATCCGTTTGGACTGATGATATATTGATCATATTCTTGATCATATAAAGGGAAATCAAATCCAATTTCAAATGGACCTTCGGCATCATCATTATGAGAAAATGAAATAAGTAATCCCGTATCAGAAATATCAATCCAGTCATAATCAAGATTAGTTTCGATATCGGAATCCGACCAAGTCATTCCGAACGAATCCGGTCCTCCTCCGATTTGAGAAAAAGGTGAAACTCCGGTGACATAACTAAGAACAGATTCTTCTTCACCGGTATTCGTAAGGGTGAGAGACTGCATTCCGGTTTCTCCCTGTTCCAAATTAAATTCCATGGTTGTAGGATTGTACGTTAATTCCGCAACAGAACCCGTTTCATAACTATCCAGCACTAATGTACCGGAATTGTCCGGATCGAGCCAGTCTTTTAATTGATTAGAGGAACTACCACCCCAGTCCCATGAAGCGGAAAATTTACCGTAATAATCATTAAAATTAAAAGAACAGGATGCCTGCCCGCCATGGAGCTGACCTACAATGCGATAATTATTATCAAATAACGGGGAACCGGAGGACCCGGGTTCAGTTGTCCCGTCTTCCCATTCTATAACCCGCCAGTGAGAGCCGTCATTCCCGTCCCATCCGTCCGAAACACCGGCATCATAATCGAATGATATTTTCTTTATGTCCCCGGAAGGATGATGAATTCCCACAGGCTGTTGAGGAGGGACATCTTCTGCAGACCAACCTGCATAATTCACATTGTAAGTAAATGGAATAGTTTCAGTCAATTCCAATAGTGCAAAATCTGATGTGGACCTGCTTGCCCGCAGGACAGACCCTTGAACTGTTTGATTGGTAGGTCCATCCTGATTTGTGCATGTTGGACTCTCATAATTAAACATGAATATCCACGTATTATTCCCACCCAGGCAATGGTTTGCAGTCAGAAAATATTGGGTCTGATCCTGACGAACATTATTTACCAGAGAACCGGTACAAAGTCGAGATCCGCCGGAAGTCAAAATCATCGCCACAGCCCTGTCTTGATCCAGCCATGGGATTCCTTCCGGACAATTCACATTGTTGTTGCAACTCCCGGAATCTCCATATCCCCGTGCATCATTAAATCCGAACAGGTTTCTGTAGGCATGAATGACTTTCCACAATCGAATCCGTCCCTGACCTGCCATTTCCCTGGGTTCAATATATTCAAGAATGATGTGATCTCCCGGAACAGGCTGGGTTGCAAAGACTCCGTCTTTTTTATTATTTTCTTCGGTAAAAGCTCCAATAACGTAGCTTTTGTCTTCACTGTATACAAAAAACTTTCCACCGGGCGGCATGAAAAAATCATCATATATAATGTTGATAGAATAGGCTCCGGGTGAACTGACCACAAGCCTCCAGACCCGGTTTCCTTTGGGGAGCGTATCCCAAGTTCCCGATGAAAACAGATCATAAGTCACCTCCGTTCCGTGACCAAAACGATAGGGTATATCCTTTCCTGCCTGTTTGTCTTCTTCAAACAATGACACAACGTCAAATGGCTCCATTGTTACCAATTCCACTGAAGGAGAAAGAGATTGTTTAAAACTTATTGGAGTTCCTTCTTTACTCACCTGAGAATAAATAAATGAACTAATGAGAAGGGTGTAGAATATTTTCATGACTGTCTCTTTTTTTTAAATTTTATCAAAGCGATTAATTTCTAGTTCTCAATGAATTTACATCATTCGGAATCGATGTCCCAATTCTCCTGTTTGACTCTGCATTTGAAGAAATCAAAAGGATATTTCCAACCCCGGAACTTTTAAGCCAATAGGCTTTCCCCGGTTCAATATTTTCCGGTATAAAATATCCTATATTGTAACCATAAATCGTGTTCGAAATAATAATTCCATTTGGGTCTAAAATATTTCCTAAAGAAACAGGGCT
This sequence comes from uncultured bacterium, assembly GCA_964606925.1. GTDB lineage: Bacteria > Fidelibacterota > Marinisomatia > Marinisomatales > AB-629-J13 > AB-629-J13. The sequence goes on along the minus strand of CAZSIH010000018.1, from coordinate 21,975 downwards.
GGAAATTCCCGATATAAGATTCCACCCTTCCAAAAGAGAAATGGTTAATTCATTAATTTCTCCTCCATTGAATGAAGTTGAATTATTTTGAGACATTCTTAACCAATATCCTATTCCCGTCTCCAGATTTTCCTCCGGTTGATATCCAAATCCGGAAATGTAACTATATAGTGTGGCTGAAACTGCATCAGGAAAAATATCCAGATAGAAATTAGATTCTGTTTCAACGGGAATCCCAACCAAATTCCATCCATAAAAATATTCTTGATTAATGTTAATCGTACCTGAAACCGTGAGGAAAACAGGGATTTCGATACTGCCTCCATTACTGGAAATGGAAATACTTCCTTGATAAAATCCTTCGTTCATTCCGTTTGTATTTACGGTCACCATAATATTTTGGGACATCCCGCTTTCAATTTCACCTTGGTTAGGATTAACATTGATCCACCCTGAATTTTCATTTACTTCATACGTTAAAACAGAACCATCTTCACCGGAATTTATAATAATAATTGTTTGATTATTTGATTCATTAGGGCTCATCGAGAATTCTAATACATCTGGTGAATATGTTAATTCCGCAACAGAACCGGTGTCATAACTGTCCAGAATTAATGTTCCGGTATTGTCCGGATCAAGCCAGTCTTTCAATCTAGAAGAGGAACTGCTTCCCCAATCCCATGATGCAGAGAACTTGCCGTAATAATCATTAAAATTAAAGGAACAAGAGGCTTGCCCTCCGTGAAGTTGACCTACAACTCTGAAATTATTGTCAAATAATGGAGAGCCTGAAGACCCCTGCTCCGTTGTTCCGTCTTCCCAACTAACAATTCTCCAATGTGAACCATCATTACCATTCCACCCATCAGAAACGCCAACATCATAATCAAATGAAATTTTCTTGATATCCCCGGAGGGATGATGGATACATACGGGTTCTTGAGGAGCTACATTAACGGCTGACCATCCTGCATAATTCACATTGTAAGATGATGGGATGGTTTCCGTTAATTCCAATAAAGCAAAATCTGATGTGGATCTGCTGGCTCTAAGCGTAGAACCTTGTACGGTCTGGCTGGTGGGACCATTTTGATTTGCACATCCGGGACTTTCGTAATTAAACATAAATATCCAGTAGTTATTTCCTCCCAGACAATGATTGGCAGTCAGGAAATATTGGGTCTGATCCTGACGTACATTATTTACCAGGGAACCTGTGCAAATCCTTGAACCTCCTGAAGTAAGAATCATTGCTACAGATCTGTTATGATCCTGCCATGGAACACCTACCGGACAGTTTACATTATTATTGCAACTTCCAGAATCACCATAATTTCGTGACTCTTTGATCCCAAACACATTACGGTAACCATGAATAATTTTCCATAACCGGATTCGTCCCTGACCAAAAACATTTTTGGGTTCATTAAATTCTAAAATAATATGATCTCCGGGGACCGGTTGAGTGGCAAATATTCCGTCTTCTTTGTTATTTATTTCTGTAAAAGCTCCGATGACATAGTTTTTATCTGCACCATAAACAAAAAAATTGCCTCCGTGTGGAATGAAAAAATCATCATAAATAATGTTAATCGAATAAGCTTTGGGAGATTTGATTGCCAGTCTCCACACTCTGTCTCCATTTGATAATGTTTCCCATGTTCCTGATAAATTCATGTCCAGATCAACTTCAATTCCATGTCCAAACCGAAAGGGTACATCTTTTCCTGCTTGTTTGTCTTCTTCCAATAATGACTGAATATCAATTGGTTCCATGGATACCATTCCTATCGAAGCAGGAAGCGATTGGGTAAAACTTTTAGGAATTCCTTCTTGACTCACCTGAGAGAAAAGAATGGAACCGAATAGAAAAGTGTAAAATATTTTCATTATTTTTTCCTATATCTTATGATTAATCATCTCCAAATGATAAGACTGTTCGGTAACTTAAAGAAAATCCCCACATGTCTGCATGGTTTTCAATGGATGATTCCTCCTGAACCATATTTAACTTTTGATAAATGGGAATTCTAAAGGAAAATGTGAAATGATGCGGATCAAAGTTCCACATTAATCCTATCTCTCCCAGAATGACGAACCCTCCTGAATTTGGTGCATTATTACCCTCCCAAACATTCACTCCTCTCTTTTGCCCGATGAGTGAAAATTGAGGAATTCCTTTAAATATCTCTTTGGTTTGCCAATAAACCATTGCGAGTCCATCCAATTGATATCCAGGAGTAAATGAATATTTATTTTCTTTTATTGCGGTTGTATATTTCAGAATACCGCCTTTAACAATGGGCGATTTATCCCGCTTAAAATATTGAATTTCGCCCAAGATTTTAAATGCACCTTCGCTCAAGTCAAAATGGGAATGTATTTCGTCCTCCTGTCCAAGTCGAAACGGATTTTCTTTAATTACATTATCTGATGGAATGATCACACCACCACCAAAAAACAACCGAGTCCCCGGACCAAAAGATACATTTGAAGACAAATATCTCAAGGTGATTTTAGTATCTCCAAACCCGGTTTTAGATTCATTGCGATGATGAACACTATTCTGGTCTCCCCTGAAATCCATGACTCTGGAGCCGATACTGAAAACGGTTTCAATATTCCAATTTTCCGAAAATCCGTAATTAAAATTTAATTCTACGAATTTTGTATTAAGAGACCCTTCGTGAGCGGTTGTATCAGGAAGTATTGCTCCATGTCCCCAATCAATAAATTGACTTGAAAAGTCTCCTCCCAAAAGTAGATCTCCCTGATTCAATCCTATACCTGAGTTTGCCGTCCCGACCGGAAGGCTTGGATTGGTTCACAAAGGTCATTGTGCAAATAACGCATTGACAAATAAAATAAATATAATTAGTGTAATTCTCATGGGGTTAATTCCTTTTAATTTTGATTAAGTGTGATGGTACCGATTCCCAATGATCTGAGCCAGTATCCATCCCCGGGTTGCAAACTGTCTGTCTGAATATACCCATTTTCAAAGGTGTAAACTGTACCTGAGATAATGAGGTTTTCTGGGTCATCTAAATTTTCCAACAAAATTTCCCATGATATTCCTGAGATCAGATTCCAACCTTGAATCAATTCGATGACAAGTTGATTCAACCCATTTCCGGTTATAGTAACATTTCCGGAGTTTTCAAAGCGAAGCCAGTACCCTGAACCATTTATTAATTCGTTTTCCTGAATATATCCGCCATTGAATGAATACAGGGTTCCATCCACACATTCAGGAAAAATATTTTGATAATCAGCATTTTCCAAAACAACCGGAAGTCCAATAAGATTCCAACCTACATTATATGCCATTGAGATTTCCAAAGCATTTTCTGGACAATAATTCCCATCAGGAGCAAGTTGGGGCAAAAGATAATTCAGATTATTGACTACACCATGCATGATGACGTCGGTCGTTTCAAATAATTCAGGTGAACAAGGTTCCCATTCATTTGCAATTCCTGCACAGGTTTGAGGATCATTTAAAATATCCATATCCGTAACAATGCACCAGTACAAATATTCAATCGCCATACATTCATAATCGCAGGTCCAATCATCGTAGTGATACCAAGCGTCCTCGGGATAATTATTTGGTACCTCCAAAAATTGTCCTCCTCTGGCTATATCCATAGCATCAGACATGATTGAAGAATTTGGAGAAAGACCAAATATATCCGGATAAATAGACACATGTCCCACATGATTTATGGTATGTATCACCTCCTCAACAGTAGCATCATCACCCCAGTGCCCCGGTTGAGTCGGATCGATTTCATTCCGAAAAAGCACAGCTGAGACACCATCACCCTCATAATTGTCCTCAAAATTTTCCATGCAGGAATTCCCATCAAACGTAAAGACTGGTATTAATGCCTGACTATTTTGGAGCTCATAAGAAAGTATCATATCATCTACAACTCCATCTTCATTATTATCAAGCAGTTCAGCTGCCACCGCTGCAACATGGAGAACTTTTTCATCGGAAACATTTTGTTGGGCATAGACTTCAAAACAATCCAACACGTTCACATATTTTGAAAAACATTGAAATGCAGGGTTGCTTGAATTTGGATTGGGTTCAATCTCGAAACAAACTTCATTTTGTGCATGAATCATCCTAGTGAGAAAAATTAAAATTGATATTGATATTGATATTTTCATCATAAATTTTTCAAATCATAAAATAGATTTTGGGGATTTTTCTGATTCGTTATGTTTCCACATATTTCCTTGAATTTAATGTGTTTTTTTAGCAGGTTAAACTGTTTATGTTTATTAATTTGACCTTTCAAATAAGTAAAATAATCCATTCATTATTATTTTAATAATCAACTCAACTTGCACAAGGAAAAATCTATCGGTAAATTTATCGTTCAGATGTCAGCAATCATTATTAATTAGAGGAAACCATGAAACTAAAAATGTTCATACCGATTATATTTATTTTTCTTTTTTCATGCAGTTGTAAATCCCCCGGAAATGAGGAGATCCGTTCTGCTATGAGTCAATATGTGGAAAATGAAGCGGCGAATACCGGAGGGAACTTTGAAGTCATGGATATGGATCTGAATAAGATAAGACGATTGAAAATGAAACGGGTTCATGAACGGGTGGGAAAAACCGGAGATTATTTTTACTCCTGTGCTGATTTTGAAGATTTGGATTCCGGTGAATTGCTGGATTTAGATATTGATGTTGCTTTGAAAGGAAAAAAATTGGAAGTATCTGATGTTCGAATCCACAAGGTCAGCGGAAATGCCCGCTATACTTATGACGAAAATGATAATCGAATTCCTCTTGTTGAAACAAAAAGCCATATCGGAAAAGATGGGAAAGGTAAAGAGCATGGTGGTGAGGAAGAGAAGGAGCATGGAGGACAAGAACATGGTGGTAAGGAGCATGGTGGAGGATAATAAATCCTTTTAAAATCTAAAATTAAGAAGACCTGCAATTGCAGGTCTTTTTTTTAATCTATTTTTACTGGATTCCTGCTTTCGCAGGAATGACAACTATTATGGAAAAACTATTTAGATGAAAACCTAAGTCTTCCGGTTATTAATTGACCAAACATGACCCAGTCTCCCATAAAACTGTACAACGGATTTTGAAATGTAGCCGGTTTATTCTTCTCGATAAAAAAATGACTGATCCATGCAAACCCGTAGCCCAGCAAAAATCCGAAAGGAAGCCACCAAAAATTTCCCGTTAAAATCAATTCACCCAGACATACCAATCCGCACCACGAACCGATAAAGTGGAGCAGTTTCGTCCCAGCTTTTGAATGTTCGCTTAGGTAATAAGGGTAAAACTCTTTGAAGGTTTTGTATTTCATATTTCAGGTTATTTTATCAACATTAACTTTTCAACTTTTGAAAAACCGGTTGTTTTCATGACCAGAAAATACGCTCCACTTGAAGATTCAGATGCATTCCACACAACTGACTTGAAACCCGCTTCCTGATTTTTCATTACTAATTGGTTGATTTCTCTTCCGTTCATATCGTAGATGGTTAATGTAACAAAAGTTGGTTTCGGTAAGTCATACCGAATAGTAGTAACAGGATTGAATGGGTTGGGAAAGGTAGGATGTAGAGTGAAGTGTGTTGGTTTTAATAATGCATCATCTATTGAAAGATAAGTATTTCCAACTTGTGTGGAAAATTCACTTTCATTCCCAGAATAGTCAAAGGCAGATATTCGATAATAATAAGTTGTACTAACCTGAACATCAGAATCTGTAAAACTTGTATCAGCAGTTGCATAGGTATATGAATCCATCAACTCTGGTAAAAAGTCTGACTGTGTAGAACGATAGATACCATAGTATTGGAAATCTTCCTCAAAATTCGGTTGCCATGTAAGTATAAGACCTTCTGCTGTAGTTGCGGCTAATAAGCTTAATGGTACACCTGGGGCAATATTATCCACAGAATATCCGCTAAAAGGGCCTGAAAAATAAATAATATCTTGATAATTAGTATGTGCAGATATTTTAAATGTAGATAGACAGTTTCCCTCAGAAGTAGAATCACATAATGTTGGAGCAACATAATTATATATTGAATCCTGTATGGGATTAAAACTTCCTAAGGCATCCCAAGAATCTTCATCAAGATATCTCCAAATCGAATAATCTGTGACAAAAACATCGAGCAATGTATTATTGGCAAAACACCAATCTATATTTTCACAAACGCTTCCTGAAAAAGTTAACCTGACATTACCTCCCTGGTCGTCAGGTATATCAACAATTGATAATATTTCAGGATTTTTCTGAAAATTATCTGATTCAGGAGAAAGTTTTAATAACCAAATTCCCCTTGAATAATCAGTCCCAACAATTACATATCCACCATCTGTAGTCTGTTGTATTGATCTTCCAGCGGAATAATTCGAGTTACTAAAATATTTAACAATTACCACATTCCCATCTGAGTCTACCTTCAAAAATAGAATATGATTTTCATATGCTACACCGAGTAAGATTCTACCACTACCTGTAACTACATATCCACCATCTGTAGTCTGTTGAACAGAATACAGAAGATAATGATCCGTCATACCATAATAAGTTATATCCCAATCTTTATTTCCCAACGAATCCGTTTTAATTATAAACAAATTATCGCCACCACTAGCTCCGTATGTACCAGCAATTATAAATCCTTCATCTGAGGTCTGTTCAATAGATTGTGCATCTGTAAAATAAGCATTGTAATCAATATTGTTTATCCATTCTATATTACCACCTTCATCAATTTTAATTAATTCAACCTCATTAGATTCACTTCTTCCAGTAATTATAAATCCTCCATCATTTGTCTGATCAATAGATCTCCCATTATATAGGGAAGGAAAAGAAATATTCCATATTTCATTACCATTGTCATCAGTCTTAATTAACCAACAGGTATAACCAGTAGAACCAATTATAATAAAACCTCCATCTATAGTTTGTCGAACCGATGTACCTGCATCATCATTATTCCCTCCAAAAGTCTGATTCCACTCTTCATTCCCTTGTGAGTCTGTTTTGATTAACCAAACATCAAAACCACCATTCCCGAAAGACTCCGTATATCCTGTAATGATATATCCACCATCTGTGGTTTGTTGAACAGAATTACCCCTATCATTTTCACTCCCACCAAATGTTTCATTCCACTCTTCATTTCCTTGCGAATCAGTTTTGATCAACCAAACATCATCATTATAATTATCTGGATTTCTTACAAATCCTAAAATAACAAAACCCCCATCTAAAGTTTGTTGACCTGAAGTACCTTCTGCATAAATGTTATTTGAAAATATTTTCGTCCATAATGTATCAATTGGTTGTGCATGAGAAAAAGCAAAAAGTACAAATAGTGGGACTATAGATAGTATCTTATTCATATAACTTTAAAAAGTCCTACCAGATAATACACTCTGATATGTAAAAAGTCAAGTGAGAGGGTGTAACATTATTTCAAAAGCAACATCTTCTTGGTCTGAACAAACTCTCCAGTTTGTATCTGGTAAAGGTAAACCCCGGCACTGACAGATTTACCCAAGCTATCTGTTCCATTCCACACAACTGACTTGAAACCAGCTTCCTGATTTTTGTTTACAAGTTGGGAGATTTCCCTTCCCATCATATCAAAAATGGTTAAGGTTACAAAAGCCGGTTCCGGCAAGTCATATCGGAGTGTAGTGATCGGGTTGAATGGATTTGGATATGCTGGATGAAGGGCGAATAACCCAGGAACAGCTGCCTTTTTCTCTAAAGTGAACCTATCTGATGAGGGAACTACAAACTCCCCTGAGCTTTCCAGAATGCAGTCTTCACCGCTTGTGGCAGTTAGCACCCAGTTGTGGTGTTCACCAGCATTAATTTTAATATTGTAAGAAATGGTAAGAGTCTCAGTGGTGGGCATTACATCTATTTCTCCGTAGTCTTTCGTAATTCTCCAACCGTCTTTAAACCGTACATCAAAGGCTCCTGTGGGAGGCTTAGGAGGCAGTCTGTAGCTAAGTCTGTCTTTGTCTGACAGTTCTACCCCGAAGTATAAGTCCATGCCATTTACGGTTAAACTATTGGCTTTACCTTTAAGACTATAGTCCTTTGATACAATCCTTGCGGATACACCGCTGGTTAATGTTATTTCACCATCTTGAAATGCCCTCAGCCAATAGCCCTTCCCCGGTATTAATTCAACTGAATTTATATAACCTTCTTCAAACCCATAAAGAGTCCCGGAAATGATAATCCCCTCAGGATCTATGATTGTTGATATTTGGGACGGTCCGGAAATTAAATTCCAACCCTCATGAAGCGTGACTGCTATATCATTGAGTGGTATTCCAACAATAGTGGTAAATCCTTCTTCTGTAAATCTTAGCCAATATCCGTCTCCTAAATTTAAATTGGTTTCTGACTGGTAAGTACCATCGTATGAGTAAAGTGTGCCTTCCACTGATTCCGGAAAAACAATATTATAAGATGAATTTGAAACATCCACTGGTAAGCCGAGGAGATTCCAGTTAGATTGATGTGAAACAAAAATTTCGACCAATTGAATTTCATCAATCACGATTAATTCTACGGGAATTTCAATTGGTGAAGAATCTGTATTTGATGTCACAATTAACGTTCCTTTATATTCGATGTCTATTTCTAAACCGATTGGATCTATTCTAAGCAAAATAGGTTCGATTTCACCGTATCCTAACCAATGACTCTCAGATTGAATATCCATCCAGTTTGGGATAGGAATCAGGTCACCTTCCCACTCAGTTCCACCTAACAATCCATCGTGTCCATTTTCTGATACATCAAATAATGTGTCACCCTGCATTGCGATCATTGGGTAGGATGCTATCAGATGTTCAGAACTGGCAAAACCATCATGGTCATAAGTTGTGTTAAATCCAAATCCGCTGTTAAATAAAACATAAATTTCTGGTTCGGCTAATGCACTATTAAAAATGTGCACATCATTAATTTTACCGGTGAAATAATTTACCCAGTCTCTCATATCAGCCCCTAAATATGTGCGAATCCCTCCATCTAAATAGACAACACCGTTTGAATTTGTTCCAATTTCAGAACCATCAATGTACATTCTTCCCCCGTCAATTGATGCATCCTGTACAACCACAATATGATGCCACTCATTGTTATTATAAGAATCAGGGGATGTAACAGACCACTGGTATCCATTTCTGTAAGTCCAAAAATTAATTTGACCGTCTACCCCAAAATTCAATTGGTATTCACCATTAAACCCGCCATTTCTCTGTTGTATTATTACTTGATTTGAGAATTGTGATCTCACCCACAAAGAAATAGAAAAATCTCCGTTTCCGGAAAGGATATTTGCACCCAGATCAACATAATCATCCATACCATCAAAAGATAGAAAACCATCTCCCGGTGTGTCAATCTCTACGACAGGTTCATATATTAAAACTGAACCCATATCCCCGACATTCACAATCTCTCTTTCATAAAAAATTATAGAATCAGAAGGTATGGTTAATTGTATGGTAGAAGTGTCAATGCTTACTACTGCATTTTGAGTATTGACTATGACGATACTCGAAATATTGATATCAAAAAAAATATTATCAGAACTTTTTACCATAATCCTAAAATCATTCAATGATGGTAAATCAGGGACATTAATGGCATAACTTCCATTGTTAGGGATAGTCTCTGCCAAAACGACATTAAAATTATTCCAATTTTCATTTAATAAAAATATATCCACAAACATACTGTTAACAAAATTTGGATCATTTGTATTTGCTACATCCCAAGTTATGGTTTGGGTTGATCCTACTTCCCAAATTTCCTCTTCTAATTGAGATGTTACCCTAAATGGTCCTGCATTTTCATCCACAAAGAATTGAACATTTTTATAGTTGAATGCACCGGAAAAAAGGTTATTATCCCTAACCAATAACCGAATATTCATCTCCCTTTCAGCAAACGGTAAACGTTCAATATTCCCTGTTAAATCATTATTTTCCAACACACTTTCCATATAAGGAAAATACCTTTTATTACCTTCCACAGTAGCATCAATACTGCAAAATAGCGGACCCGTGTTAGGCGGAAAATCCGGTGGAGAAAAAGAGATGTCTGATGCATCATTTTGTTCCCAGGAATACGTTAACTGGTCATCCTCATTTCCGTCAATTGCTGAACCTTCAAGGACAAAAGGAGTTTCTTTAGGAATAAAAAATCCACTCTCCTGGACCATGACCCCTGGAATAATATTTTCTGTTGGTTCCCGAATCCATCCTCGCTGATAATCATAATTATTATTTGAGAACATATCCTGCTGATAACGAATTACAATATCAATCGTGTGAGAACTATATTGATCACCAAAACTTCCCGGGAGCGTATTCCCTCTGTTACACATTGCAGTACCACCAAAGGAGCTTTTCCATCCATCCTCAACCGTACAATTGTGACCCGAACCAAGATTATGGCCAATTTCATGAATGTGAACAGCATAACTTGGAAGGTTTGCAGACGTTGAGCCCGGGACATAAGCAAGACCTCCACCATAACCGGTATTAAATACTGCACCGTATTCCCATAAGAGATTTTCTTGTGACACTCCATATCCTCCCGGACCGATCACTTCATTTAGGTGAATTAGAACTCTGGGTAGTTCTGTGTACATATCATAAGCTGTAAAAAGTTCAGGTGTAGGATTTTCATCTGTGTAAATCAGGATATCGTTATTTTCGATTAGTTCCAGTCTGAAACTTAATTCTCGTACCCAAACTAAATTCACTTGATTTGCCATAGCTGCAATCCATGCTAATCCTCCTTCAACAGTGCCATCTGCAATAGCATTGTTTGCTTCGGCGGTTAATATCCCTGCATAACGAAAGGTCACCAAGGTGTCTCCAATGGAATAACACGGCTCTGGTTCACCCACACAATATGGAAAATCCCGATCTCTATTTTGTTGGTTAGCATTTTCTGTTCTTTTTATCATACACTCACAACCAAATGGTAAACAATCAATTCTCTCTCCAAATTTTTGCAAGTGATTTTCAGAATAGGAAACTTGATAATCCCCTTCTTTATTTAATATTGGATCAATGAAAATCCTACCATAACTGGATAACATAAGTACTTTAATGCTGTTATTTCTCAAGGTCACACTCACCCTATCATTAGGATTTTCCAATCCTCTTCCGGTATAAGTTTTGATCTTAGGGTAATTCTCAGATAAATTTTTCGGAATCACAGGAGATTCATACATTTCAAAGTTTATGAATTTTCCTCCTGGGGATGGAAAACCCATTACAATCTCAGACTTTTCTTTTTTGTTTAATAGGGGTGACTTGGAAAGGGAAGAAATTAATTTCATCTCATCAAGGTGATATTCGACTGAATGTAGATTATTTCGATTTGAAAATTCATAATTAATAATCTCCTGCCAAAATTGTCCCGTATTATGGGCAGATTTTGCGTATAGGTTGCCTGACCATACAAAAACCAGTAAAAGTATTATTTTTAGATTCTTCATATCATCAAACAAATTTTAGGATTCTACTTCAACAGCACCATCTTCTTGGTCTGTACAAACTCTCCTGCCTGTATTCGGTAGAGGTATACTCCAGCACTCACAGGCCTACCCATGTTGTCTGTTCCATTCCACACAATTGACTTGAAACCAGCTTCCTGATTTTTGTTTACAAGTTGGGAGATTTCCCTTCCCATCATATCAAAAATGGTTAAGGTTACAAAAGCCGGTTCCGGCAAGTCATATCGGAGTGTAGTGATCGGGTTGAATGGATTTGGATATGCTGGATGGAGGGCGAAAGTAGATGGAACGGTTTTTGTGGATTTTCTTAAAATATACTGTTCAACTTTTGAATCCAAAGTATAAATACTTTCACCAGTTAAATAGATTGCTTTATCAAGTTGCACTTGATTCGCAATGACAGGGACTATTTCCCAAACCTCACCATTTTTGATATCAAATTCAAATGTCAATGGTTCACCGTCACCCATCACTTCAATAACACACTCATTTGTTGTACAGAGTTTGGTGTCTCCGGAAAAACGGATGTCAGTGGAAGGCATCGGTGGTTTGGGCGGTAGGCTGTAACTCAACAATTCATATTCCGGAACTTCAATACCAAAATATAAAATTGTCCCATTCAATTCCAGTGTGTTTGCTGTTGAAGATAAATTATAGTTTACAGATGAAGATCGTCTTCTCTGAACCGAATTGGGAATAATGATGGTTCCAGATTCTGATGCCCTCATCCAATAGGATCTTCCCGGGACAAGGGATTCTACATTCACATAAGCTTCCTCATAAAAATAAAATGTATTGGGAACGATTATCCCCAGTGGATCAATGATGGATGTAACCGGAATTTCAGTTGCATTTCCGGATATAAGATTCCAATTAACCTGTAAATTGAGTACAAGTTCGGGAATTACAAATCCCTCAATGGTGGATAATCCAGTATTAGAAAACCGCAGCCAGTATCCAATCCCCGGAGTCATATTTGGATTAAACATATATCCATTATCAAAACTATACAAAGCCCCTTCCACCGCATCAGGAAATAGAGACATATGATGTGTATCTTCCGCAAGCAATGGAACTCCGATCATATTCCAACCTTCGTTATAGGGGATGTCAAGGGAGGAAAAATCTCCAGCATAAATAAAATCTGTCCTGATTATCGTATCGGACTCTCCCTGGAAGTTCACAGTGAGGGTGACGGAGTAAGATCCACCCTGTGTATACACCCAGACCGGATCCCGTTCATAACTGTCAATGTTTCCATCTGAATCAAAATCCCATTCCCAGGATAAAGGATCCCCACCAGACAAATCGGTAAAGTGTACTTCAAAAGGAATATCTCCTGTGGTCATATCCGCCGTAAAAAAAGCATAGGTCCCAGTTTGGACCGGATAAAAAAATTGGGGGTCAGACCATTCACTCCACAAAAGGTTCTGGTCACGATATCTTACTCTCCATTCATAGGGTTGTAATGATTGAAGTGTTCCCTCCGGAATTTCAACCCGCCTTAAATCAATTCCTTCGTTCAAATCAATTGGTGTAAAATTTGGAGGACCGGAATCGTAATACACATTTTCCCAATCCCGTTTGGATTCAAAGATGGACTGTGTCCAATAATCGCCTTCGTCACTCACCTGAAAATGGGAGCTCATGATTTCATGTTCGCCAATAAAATTTGATGCAACCAGCCTTCCATCCACATCTGCTGAATTTTCATTAGGGTATAATGGTGCAGGTGTTTCGGGTGGAGTAGCGTTTCGTTCACGGGACCATGAATCAAATACTTCATTGTCCATTTGAACATCGGAATTTCCCATACTGTAAGCTGTGGCAGTGTAACTGTTGTTTTCACAATCCACATCAATAAA
>CAZSIH010000018.1:1805-8431 GCA_964606925.1 uncultured bacterium | reverse complement strand
CTGTTCAATCCGATGAATAAAACCGGTCCCACATAAAAGGAAAAATAGCGTTCACCTTCCCAACCGCCAATGTCCTCATATTTTAAAAAATGGTAAAATGTTGGTGCTTCCACTTCATGGTTCCCTGCTACGGTCATATAAGGCAAATGATCGCTGACCTGGGCAATTGGATTAAAAAACATTTGGGTAAATTGACCCACTGTATGTCCATAATCCACAATATCACCGGATAACATAGCAAGGTGAACTTCTTTGTAATACTCATCTCCAAATTGATCTTCAAATGTTTCTTTCATAGCACCAACCACCGAACTGTGAACTGAAGGATTGGACTGGGAATCGCTGTAAATAGCGAACCGAACATGGCTTAATGTATCTGAATAGGGATGGTGAGTTTGAAAAAACCTCACAGAAGATTCTTCATTTTCTGATAATACTTTGTAATAATAATCCGTATCAGGTTGGAGTCCTTCCATTTTTACCCAATGCCAATGCAGAGATTCGCTGAAAATATGGTAATCTCCAGTAGCCGTTTGCCCTAACTCCTCCGTCAATCCGAAATCAACAATAGATTCGTTTAATCCTTCGCTCTGCCAGCAAATATAAACTGAGTTCGGTGTGGGTGTTTGCAAAAATGGAGACATGAACGGTGAAGGAGGAGGTGCAAATTCATGTCCGAAACCACCCATGGATTCAATCTCATCAGCAGAAAGATCCCGGTCAAATAGTGCCATCATTCCAACATCTAAAGCATTATCTTCACCGTCATTATCCGCAAAAAATAAAACCTGATTCGCATCGCCTGCAGGATAAAGGGAAAATCTGCCGTCAAATCCCTGTGGCCCTCCATTATGGAGAATTTGTCCATCCAAATAATAATTATAAAGGACACCAAGATTTACGGAGATCACCAACCGATACCATTCTTCGGGAACTAACGAATAAAGTGAATATCCCGTGTCTAAAACTCCTACATTTCCTGAGGGATTTACAAATGCATCGCCATCGTTACTGTTGGACCAGTTCGTCTGGTACATGGAGTACCACTGGGTGAGTTGTGGAATTTTAATATCCATTACAATGGTGAAAATATTCACCCAATCAGGATCGCTGAACGCACCATTTGCATCAATATCGTGATAACAACGGTAAAAACTGCCCACACCAATATTCACGGCATTGTTCCCTTCTTCAGAGCCTTCAGTAGGTGTATGATTCCCAACAAGGACAAGATCATTCCCCACTGATGCATTTACCAGATCATCGGGATCATCAAATGTCCAGTATCCAACCAAACCGCTGGGAAATCCGGAATAAACCAATTCAGCATCCAGGCTGTTTTCTCCTACGGAAATTTCAAACCCGTCTAAGGTATAATCCAGATATCCATCCTTCGTAATGGTCACTTCATAAACTCCGGACATGATTTCGGCAATTTCATAAAATCCATTATCATCAGTCATAGCTGATAACGCACCAAAATTCACTTCCGCATCGGAAATGGGTTCTTGAGCTTCCTGATCGATTACAATTCCTGACACGGACGCATCCGGCTCTATCTGATAAAAATGTATCGCCAAACCTTCCGTTGGGTAGGAAGTTGGACTGGAATCAAGTGAAACAATAAGTCCTGCATTCCCGTAAGAATTTTCAATTCCAATTGTTTCTCCGTTGATATCTATTCCGTTAGAGAAATCCAAATACTGAAAGAAAATTTCGCTATCTTCCGTTAGAATGACTTGGGCAGACATAGTACCGGTACCACCGTACTCTCGAATATTAATAAATGAACAAACCCACGAATTTCCAACTTGTCCATATTCGATCGTTCCTCCTGAAGTAGGATTCAAATCATCCCAGAAGAATGCCACAATGTTATTTGGAACTCCTTGATCAGGTATGGCGGAATTAGTGTAAACACCGCTTCCATTTCCGAATGAAATAAATCCGTTTGAATTGATGAAAACTTCGGAATATTCTTCACCGTAGAATGAAAATTCAAATGGAAGCTGGATAGGACCTCGGTAATCATCATCTCCCATATTGGATATGATTTCACCGTCAAAATTGATATAATTAAATTGGGGTCCTTCCGGTTCGTTGCTATCAATAAATACATATCCGAATGAATCAGGACCACCTGAATGACGCATATCCCGGGAAATCCATCCGGGATGAGGATTGTGTTCGCCTTTTACAGTTTGGTGAAGGTTTTTTTCATGTTCCGGACCCAGATTGTTATGTGAAAAAAGAGTCGTAAATCCGGAGAAAAATAAAATGAAATATAATTTATACAATTCCTTCACGTTGAAATATAAACCTCTTTAATGCAATTTTACTATAATTCTAATTAACCGAACTTGAGATGGTAATTATACCCGAACTATTTGCCCGAACCCAATACCCTTTTCCCGGTTCAGAATGGAGATATTAGCGCTATGATGGATGTGGAACTGGTGAATAATGGACGCTCTCTTCCAATTTGGTGAGGTTTCATTTCCAGGTGGCTGAATTACTGGCGAATACACAACTAACCATTGAAGTATCTTTACATTCGCCGAACCATTCATGGGAATTATTTGAATTGTAATAGGAATTAAAACCGCAACATAAATAATTATGGGTCAGGACACCGTATTGACTTGGGGTAATTGTAATTGTTTCTGCAAATCCTACAGAAATGAGAATAAAAAACAATAGTTTTTTTTAAACATGATTGACTCCTTCGGTTTGATTTCAAATACAATCAGTATTTCTTATTAGACAAATTGAAATAGAATATATTCCGGATTTTACTTTATCCTATTTCATAAATATCAATTTCTGCGCATTCCGTTTTTTACTGTACAAAAGACATTTTTATCCACCGTAGAAAAATCGCAGGTGGACCTGTCTGTTGATGTACAGGCAGGAATGCCTGTACTACGAAATTCAACAGGATTCCCGACTTTTCGGGAATGACAGAAACATTCACGTTTCAGGATTTTCACTTCATCAATACAACCTTCTGTATTTCGGATTTACCGCTCCCTGCAAGACGAATAAAATACATACCACTGGACTTGTCAATTGCATTCCACTGAACAATGTGATTTCCCGGAGAAAGTTTTTTGTCCACCAATATTTCAACCCGTTGTCCCTGAATATTGTAAATGGACACATCTATATCTGACAATTCCGGGACAGAAAACTGAATCGTCGTCACCGGATTGAACGGATTGGGATGTGCAGGAAAAAGTGAAAACCCTGTGGGGGTTTGGATAGATGTAGATTTTCTTAATATCCACTGTCCAACATTTGGAGTTAAAGTGAATGGGGTTTCATCCGTTAAATAGATTGCTTCGCTCCATTTCATTTCGCTCGCAATGACAGGGACAATTTCCCAACTTTCGCTGTCTTTTAAAATTAACTCAACAACCAGTGGTTGTCCATCATTCATCACCTCAATTCTACATTCGTCTTCTGAACAGTATTTGGTGTCCCCGGCAAACCGGACATCAAACCCGCCTGTTGGTGGTACAGGTGGAAGTGAAAACATAAGAATATTCTCTTCCGAAAGGTTGCTACCTTCATACAATTCGATGGCGTTTCCATCAGCATTTGAAAACCGAATTTTGGATGACTGAGAAATGTATTGGTCTCGAATTGAACCGCTCCCTCTTACCCTTCCCAAACCGGATGAAAGGGTGATAGTTCCATCACCGGATGAGCGGAGCCAATAACCTTTCCCGGGGTCAATTACGTCTGCATTGAAGTATGACCCATTAAATCCGTATACCGTCCCGTCAAAAACCAAGCCACCAGGGTCTGAAATGGATGCATCTTCAGATGGGCCGGAAACAATGTTCCAACCTTCCACAATGGGAACGGAAATTTCATCGAAAAGTCCGCCGGTAAATTCCACAGTTCCTCCTTCCTGGAACCTCAGCCAGTATCCCGTTCCGTTTTCCAGTTGATCCGTTTCAACGTAACCTGCATCAAATAAATAAAGCGTTCCTGAATAGGCATTGGGAAAGAGGATTTCGTAGGATGGGTCATCTGTTTCCACCGGGAGTCCCACAAGATTCCATCCGGTGTTGTAATCTGCTTCAATTGTACCTGAACTTCCTCCTTCAATGACGATTGTTGTCACATCTGCTTCCCCAAATATCCCCCCTTCTGCAACAATTACATCATCCACATAGATGTAATATCCGCCCTCTCCCCATTCACAGCACATACCATCGCCATAGGTATCATATACGGTTACCTGATAGGTTCCGGGAGAGGCGCAGTAACGATCAGTATCAACCACAGCAATATATCCTCCGGACATAAAATTATTCACATTGTCTTCATCATTTACTGACCAATAGGTCTCATCAGGATAATTATCATAATTCAATACGATCTTGATCTCGCTTCCCGTATTGCAGGGCAGACAGGTACCGTTATCAAATATTGCAAGCGGATCAAAATTAATCGCTGCGGGATCGGTACACCCATCTAAGTTCCAGTAATAAGGAGTATCATTATTTTCTCCGTAAAAACTAACCCTATAATCATAAATGCCCGGTGGAAAATTACCATCATCTACCAATACTCCGCCCCACCACCACCAGAATGCTGTATAATTATTATTGGGAAAAATTGGTAATGTGTTTAGGATTGTACCAATTGGATCAACTATCTGGTAATAAATAGGAACACCAACTAACACATCCCGGAAATAAGAGACAGAATAACCAATTTCATTCTCTACAAAATGATCCCGATAGTTCAGAATGCTGGGTTCAGGGCATTCCATCCACCAGGAGCGGAAACCATAGTTTCCGCTCCTCAGGAGTGCCGGTTCACGGTAATTATGCTGATCCTCCCAGTGGGATTCCTCAATTTCATTGCAGGTACCCTGATACGGATCAACAACCATCCAATTTTCATCTCGTATTTCAAAATGAAGATGCGGTCCGGTGGAATTTCCGGAACTTCCTACAAGCCCAAGGAATTCTCCCCTTTCAACAGTCTCCCCAATAGATTTTGGTGTCAATGAACCCAATTTCATGTGTCCGTAAAGAGCGATCGATCCGTCATCATGCATAATGTAAACCGCATTCCAGTCAAAGCCGCCCCAATAACAATTTCTGTCATAATTAAGAGCATATTTTTCAATGATAGTTCCCGGTGCGGCGGCAACAATAGATACTTCCTCATTGTCCATCATATTCCATGAGTGGGGCCAAATGAAATAATCCGTTCCATTATGACCGTCGTAGGTTCTATCTCAGCAATTATAATCCTGGATTTGATCTGTTGATGGGTTTTGGTCCACAAAATTTGAGATAGCCCAATAGTCATTTGCAGAAAAATTCTCCGTAGCTTCAAGGGGCCAGGTAAAATCAGTTGGGGTACGGTTTGGTGTTTCCGGGAGAAGTCCCCGCTCCCTTAAATCCGCTATGTTTTCATCTAACCTTTGACGGATTATCTCGTATTGTTCGGAAGTGACACATTCCCCGGAATTGAAATCGCCTTCCCTGATTCCAAACCAACCGGAATTGGTTTCAGGATCATAGCCCCACTCCCCTTTATCCAGCATTTCCTTGGGAAACATGTTAAATGCCGGGTGGTCGTTTTTCCCTGGTTTGGAGAGTGAATTCTC
Source organism: uncultured bacterium (assembly GCA_964606925.1). Lineage (GTDB taxonomy): Bacteria > Fidelibacterota > Marinisomatia > Marinisomatales > AB-629-J13 > AB-629-J13. The sequence goes on along the minus strand of CAZSIH010000018.1, from coordinate 2,796 downwards.
TGCTGAGATGAATGTTATCATCAGCGTAAAAGCAAAAAGGTTAAATGCAGAAATGAAAATTTTCATAAGAGCCCTCCAGTTAAATAATTGGTAAATTGATTTAATTCTTAGGTCAAAAGTAGTGTGGTATTTTGAAGCAATCAAATGGTTAGGTTTGTTTTTGTGATTTGAGTCACATCAGTGTATATGTTTCCGAACGCTCAAAACAAGCTGATCATAAACCGAACCCATCCGGTAAGAAGAATAAAATAACAGATATAAAACATATTCGCCCGGTGTGGAACATAATTTGTCGTAAAACGAATTAAACTGTGGAGGGTTTTGAAGAAAGTGTAACCCCAGGCAAGGTATATATCGAGAGTTGTTACACTTTCCGTAACAAACAACAATACACAGAGGAGATAAAACAGAATGGGTTGTTCTGAAAAATTCTTATAATGATCCCGGGCAGTTTTGAGATAATCGGGAGCTTCGCCTTTATACACCCGGAAATACCTGAATTTAACATCACGGGTTTTTATCGCCCTGTAGGCATTGATCCATAAATGGACATGAGCATAAAGATGGAGAAACACGATGGGTAAAATGGGATAAAAAATTTGAATGTTTTTCATGATGAGGAATTCCGTTTAATATTTTTCTGGATGCATATAACTTGGTTTATTCTTCTGCCACAAAGACTCTAAGGCACAAAGGATTTAAAAGAAAGGTTTTTAGGAAAAATAATACAATAAGTTTTAAGCATAAAATCCATATTCTTATTTTTTAAAATCAAAATTTCTTCGTGTCTTTGTGTCATTGTGGCGAATTATTCAGGTTAGGAATTAAACAACTAATTTTTTCCCGACTCCTGCCAGCCGAAATACCCGTAACTGTCAAACAATTGTATGAGTCCGTTATTTTTATTATCAGCTCCCAGGTAACATCTGTTTTCACCAAATTCATTGTTAAGACTCAATGTGCCACCGTCATTTGTGTCCGGAACCAGACC
>CAZSIH010000018.1:0-1705 GCA_964606925.1 uncultured bacterium | reverse complement strand
TGAGTTGTGTCCTGGACTCCGATATATTCTTCAATACATTCCGGAAATGGTGGACAAAATTGATTGTTGTCCAACTCGATAATCATATTCCCAACTTCAAAATTGCAGACAGACTCCGGGATGGTTCCGCTTAACCGATTATCATTCAAAACCATCACATCAAGATATTCAAGGTCAAACAGGGATTCCGGAAGTCCTCCTGATAACAGAGTATTGGAAATGATGAGTTCTCTGAGTTCAGTCAGATTTCCCATACTGTCCGGAAGAGCGCTTTCAAGAATACACCCCTGACAATGGAAATGTATTAACCTGTCGTTTTCCCACTCTGATTCCTCCATTGAAATCAATACAGATGGAGCAAAATTACCCACCAGTTCCTGAAGGATTGTCATGTCTCCCGCATCATAACATTCACTTTCAATGGAATAATAATTTTCAGGACACCATTCAACAACATTTAATTCAACATAATCATAAACATCGCCAATGGGGTAATCAGGGAAGGCAGAATCAAAAGATTGGCTCCATCCGGTTTCGTACACTAAAGTCAATGTAGTGGGAAAATTCCCCTCGTCGGGAGAGTCAGTATAATCCGTTAAATTATAAATACCAATAGAAATACCATTTACAGTTGAGTAAATATCCGGCTCTGATTCATCCACATATCCAATTACATTTAGTGAATCTCCGGCAAATTTCAAGACCCTAAACACGTATTGAAATCCATCCTTGTGAATTTCGAAATAGTTCTCCTCTGAACCTGAAGATTCCCATATGAACTGCACAATTGTGTAAGCACAGGAACTGTCATCATAAACTGCTTCTGAATCAAAGTTTGCAGCCGAATTGTCTGTGCATCCACAAAGAGTTTCTCCCTCGGGATTTCCATCACAATCAGGTTCATATTCACAACTTGTATCATCATGGGTCGCTTCGGGTAAATAATTAACTGCTGAGTTGTCCATACACCCGCATATAGAATTTCCGCTTACTATTCCTGCACAATCGGGTTTTTCCTGCGCTACATCACAACTGAAATGTAATACCACAATCAATAGAATTGGTTTTTTCAATTAACCATCCGGAACCAATTGAGAAACCAGATGATCGTATTCCTCTCCTAAATGAATATAACACCTCATCCATGGGTGCAACTCACCTGTTTCATCGGGCAGAAACCTCCATACATGTCCGGCACCGTCAAGGTCTTCCGCCAGCAGAACATCTCCCGGTTTAATGAGTGCAATGTGCCGAGATTTATAGACTTCAACATCACAGCTTTTGAATTCCAAGCATCCCCCCAGGGTAATGACCAACTGTTCTCTGGGTGCGGTGTGAGATAATTTCGGTGCCTCTCCTGTGGTTTCATCCGGAAGAGGAGTAATGGCGAATTGCAACCTTAAATCACCGGAATTATCAAATATATTTGGGTTGACGAATAATGAAGAGAATAATCCTACGGATCCCAATCCAGTTTTTTCAACCAGTGGAAGATACATTTTTGCAAACCGGGTGTGACCGCTTTCATCTGTGTACATGCGGATGACAGGAAAATTTGAACTCATTTTAGTCTCCTGAGAATATATGTATCATGAATTTATTAAGAATCAACCCTCGGATTTTACAGATTAAAAAACAGTAAAATAGAAACTAATGTCATGTTAAGTAACAATTGACGGATAAAGTCTTTTTAGTTTAATCCGAG
>CAZSIH010000017.1:0-25456 GCA_964606925.1 uncultured bacterium | reverse complement strand
GGATATTTTTTGATGGATGAAAATCCTGCCCGGCATGTTGGTTTGTTAAAAACTAAAGATTCGACTATCTCTGCTCCATTAAAATCCGTGATAAGAAACGGGAAACGTTTTTATACAACTAGGGGAACCGTTGGATTTAGAGATAAAACCATGGATATTACATGGGTGAACGGTAGAAACGACACGTTATATTCCTTTCAAAATTCACTAAACAATCAATTAAACAATCCTCCAGCAATTTTGGATTTCAAAAAGGGATTTCACTGGGACGTTGAATCAGCAATTTCAGGGGGTCCTGTTTTGGTGCAAAACGGAAAAATTTTCATTACAGATGATGAAGAAGTATTCTTTGGTACAAAAATTTCTGAAATACATCCCCGCACCGCAATTGGTTTTACAGATGATAATAGATTGATCATCCTTGTAGTTGATGGCAGGCAGCCATCCAGCAGAGGAGTGTATTTGGAAGAATTAGCGCAGGTCATGGTAAATCTGAAATGTGTGGAGGCTTTAAATCTGGACGGGGGCGGATCTTCAGCTCTGGTTGTCAATAATCAACTAATCAACAAACCTGCTGGAACCTCAATGGAACGGGAAGTAATGTCCGCAATTGCTGTTAAATGTTATGAAAATTAAGGAAAGATCGCAGATCATCATCCCGGTTTTTAATGAAGAGAGAAGTTTGGAAAATCTGATTCCATTTTTAAATAATTACAGCAAGAGTGAATTTATTTTTATCAATGATGGAAGTATGGATAAGACGAAGGAAATTATCAAAAAATACCATTTTAACAGTATTGATATTGAGAAAAACAGGGGAAAGGGGAATGCAATTTCCCTGGGGACAAAGTATGCAGTGGAACATGGAAAAAACTGGATCATTACAATGGATGGAGACCTCCAGCATCCACCCGAACTTATTCCTCAATTTGATGATGATGGAAAAATCGAAATTAAACTGGGCTGGAGAAAGAATTGGGAAACTATGCCGCTCTTCCGAAAATTATCCAACATGTTAACCAGTTTATTACTATCCATTCGTTCCAATTCTCTCATAAAAGATTCCCAATGCGGATACCGTGGTTTTCCTGCAGAAATCTATCTAAAATGCAACAATCTTGAGCCGGGATTTCACATGGAAAGTGAATTCCTGATTAAAGCATGTATTTTGGGTATTACAATAAATCATATTGAAATTCCAACTATTTATAATGAATCTAAGTCATCTATGAATTACGTACCGGATTTAATGAAGTTTATTATTCTGTGGATAAAAAGTTTCCTCTGGACATGAAAGTCATCCGCAAATTATATGATTGGGTTTTGCATTGGGCAAAAACACCTTATGGAGCCGTAGCGCTGTTCATTCTTGCATTTGCTGAATCTTCTTTTTTCCCCATTCCTCCCGATGTATTACTTATAGCATTAGCAATTGGAGCCAGAAAAAAATCACTATATTTTGCATTATTGTGCAGTATTGCCAGTATTACCGGCGGATTATTCGGTTATGGAATCGGTCATTTTTTATGGTGGAAGAGAAGCGCCTATTCCGGAATTGCTCATTTTTTCTTCAATAATATACCCGGATTCACAGAACACTTATTTACGTCAATACAACAGCAGTATTCAGAATACGGATTCATGATTATTTTTACTGCAGGATTTACACCAATTCCATTCAAAATATTCACGATTTCAGCAGGTGCATTTGATATCAGTTTACCGCTTTTCCTCTTTGCATCTACAATCAGCCGTTCTGCACGGTTTTTTATAGTGGCATTACTAATTTGGAAATTTGGAAAAACCATCAGTGTATTCATTGATAAATATTTCAATGTGTTAACAATAATATTTACCATTCTCCTTATCGGAGGATTTCTTATAATAAAAGTTTTTCTTTAGATTCCATATGGTATTATTGATAGAATGATTTAACTAAATCGGGGTGTAGCGCAGTCAGGTCAGCGTGCGTCGTTCGGGACGACGAGGTCGGGAGTTCAAATCTCCCCACCCCGACAATTAAATTTCAAATTCAAATTTGTAGTACAGACATTCCTGTCTGAACTATGAACAATAGACAGAATTACTTGACAAAGCGTTAGCATAATAGGGACTGACTATTTTATAAAGACAAACATATTCACTTAAGTTAATCTTCAGAATTAATTTTAGAGTGTATTAAGTTCCGAAGTTAACCTCGGATAATTTTTATTAACCTCAGAAATTTTCCATATTATACTACATTCATGAAATACGATCCATCTAAAATCGAACCCCGCTGGCAGAGATTTTGGGATGAACATCAAACATTTATGGTTGATGAAAATCCTGATAAACCAAAATATTATGTTTTGGATATGTTTCCTTATCCATCCGGAACAGGTCTTCATGTGGGTCATCCTCTGGGATATTTCGCATCCGATATTATAGCTCGATATAAGAGAATGCAGGGATTTAATGTTTTGCATCCTATGGGTTGGGATGCTTTCGGACTTCCGGCGGAACAATATGCAATCCAGACCGGCACACATCCTGCTAGTACCACTGCTGAAAATATCAAGAATTTCAAGAAGCAAATTAAACAATTGGGATTTTCATATGATTGGTCTCGTGAAATTAACACAACGGATAGGAAATATTACAAATGGACCCAATGGATTTTTATTCAGCTTTATAAAAAAGGATTGGCTTATGAAGCAGAAGTCCCGGTGAATTGGTGTCCGGAGTTGGGGACTGTTTTGGCTAATGAGGAAGTGATAGACGGAAAATCGGAAAGGGGAGGGCATCCTGTTTTTCGGAAACCCATGCGGCAATGGATGTTGAAAATTACAGAATATGCTGAAAGTCTGCTAGATGGATTAAATGATTTAGACTGGCCTGAACATATAAAAGAACTTCAGCGAAATTGGATCGGTCGTTCTGAAGGGGCAGATGTGGATTTTAATCTAGTTAATTCAGATGAGAAGATCACCGTATTTACAACTCGTCCGGATACACTATTCGGAGCAACCTACATGGTATTGGCTCCGGAGCATCCATTAGTTGAACAAATCACAATTGATGACCAGAAAACACATATTAAGGCATATCAGGCAGAATCCAGCCAAAAATCTGATTTAGAAAGGGGAGAGCTCAATAAAGGAAAAACAGGCGTATTTACGGGTTTTTACGCTGTCAATCCTGTGAATGACGAGGAAATTCCTATTTGGATCGCAGATTATGTTCTGATGACTTATGGAACTGGTGCAATCATGGCAGTACCCGGACAGGACCAGCGTGACTGGGATTTTGCAAAAAAATTCAATTTACCCATTATCCGCACTGTAGAACCATCTTCAAAATTTGATGGAGAAGCATACCTTGGGGACGGACCTGCAATAAACAGCGGGATGTTAAATGGATTGGATGTAGTGGATGCAAAAGAAAAGATAATTCATTGGTTAGAAAAACAGGGCACAGGTGTCAGGAAAATTAATTATAAACTCCGGGATTGGCTTTTTTCAAGACAAAGGTATTGGGGAGAACCATTCCCAATTATCTATAAAAATGGTATGCATGCTACTGTGGAGGAAAATGAATTACCTATTTCCTTACCTGAAGTAGAAAAATATGAACCATCCGGTGACGGAAAATCTCCCTTGGAAGGAATTAAAGATTGGGTTGAGATTAAAGATTCAAATGGGAATATTGTTGGTCTTCGGGAAACAAATACAATGCCTCAGTGGGCAGGTTCGTGCTGGTATTATTTGCGGTATATTGATCCGCAGAATGTGGAAGTAGCATGGGATAAGAAAAAGGAATCATACTGGATGCCTGTAGATATTTACATTGGCGGACAGGAACATGCTGTCTTGCATTTGCTCTATGCCCGGTTTTGGCATCATGTACTCCATGACGTTGGACTGGTCAGCACACGGGAACCCTTTCAAAAATTATTTAATCAGGGAATGATATTAGGAGAAGACGGGCAGAAAATGAGTAAATCCCGGGGAAATGTAATTAATCCTGATGAAATTGTAGAAGAATTTGGTGCAGATGCGTTCCGCATTTATGAAATGTTTTTGGGACCACTGGACAAAGCGAAACCGTGGAACAAAAAAGGACTTCATGGTGCGTACAGGTTTATTGAAAGATTGTGGAAACTGTTTCATTCCCGGATGGAAAAACAAACGTCCGAACTTCCAAAAAAAGAAACAACAAGATTGCTGCATCAAACTATCAAAAAAGTTACGGAGGATATTGAAGATCTTCGGTTTAACACTGCAATTTCGCAAATGATGATATTCCAAAATCATTTATCGTCCCTCAGTTTTATAAACAATGAAATTTTTGATAAATTTCTACGATTGTTATCACCATTTCTTCCTCATTTTTGCGAAGAAATTCACAATCATTGGAGTAATAATGATTCATTAGCTTATAAAGATTGGCCGGAATTTGAAGAAGAATTAGCGAAAGAGGACGAGGTGGAAATTGCCATTCAGATCAATGGTAAATTGAGAGGATCAATCCGAATTGGCAAGGACTGTAATGAAGATACTGTAACCAAAAAATCTAAAGATATAGATAAAATATCTGACCATCTTAATAAGGGTATTTTAGTTAAAACAATTTATGTTCCCAATAGACTCATAAATTTTGTTGTGAAATAATTATATTCTAATTGTTTTGTTGATTTATTCAGTGGAGACGTTTTTTTATTCCCCTTGCTAACATCCAGGCTGATAAGACGAAAGAGATCGCTATTATTTTTTGAGACGTTGCCTGAAAAACTAACCCAAATTCTGTTTTTGGTCCGGGACCAAATTCAAGAATAAGTATATAAATGATCAATGCGAAAGAGAAAGAAAAATAACCAATTCCATATCTGGGAGGCAGGTTTTTTGATCTTAAAATAACAAAACTGTAAATAAGAGCACCGGGGAATGAAATATAGAAAATATTGTTCGCAAAGAAAATATGCTGAGATAAATACAAGTCAGCAGGGGTTAATCCTACCAGAATAAAAGATACAGATCCCAACCCACATAATATTGATCCGAATATTGAACAGATATGTAAAAATGATTCATCGTAAAAATAACGGGGTAAGGAAATATAGAATATAATAAATAGAATTCCACATATAAACATGGCATTGTTGAAAAAGAATGCGGAGAAAAAATTATTTTTACCATCAAAAGTCATAGTTCTACCCAAATCGCTGAGAAAATTATAATATAAATTATAACCGACAGAATTTGGATCAAGGTAGGTACTTCCGGGATAAAAGAATACAGAAACAACAGTAAATGATACAAAAATCATTAAAGCCAGGAAGGGAAGAAAAGTTAGAGTTTTGGAATTAGTATAATTATACATAATATAAATTATGCGACATTAGGATGTTTATTCTTGAAAAATCTGTCCATATTCCGTTTATCGCCTATGAGAATTATTTTATATCCATTGTTCAGAGTAACCTCTGGATCTGGATTAATGATTTTATTCCCACTTTCGTCTATGATACAGATGATCATTAAATTGAATTTCTCTCTCAAGTCGGTTTCTTTTATTTTAACTCCAATCAATTGAGGTAGAACATCAACATTTACTTCTTCTAAAACAAAATCAAGATCTGATTGTCCCGTATTGATTGAGACAGCGTCTTCTAAATATGGTGCGATTAGAAGTTCAGTCATTCTGTGGCCGCCGGCAATATAGGGATTTACTATTTTATTAGCACCAGCTCTCTTTAATTTTCTACCGGTTTCTTTTTGACTGCATCTACTCAATAAAAAACTATCAGGATTAAGATTCTTAGCTGACATTGTAACAAATAAATTATCTTGATCTGTATCCAATGTAATGGCGATTCCCTTTGAGTGCATTATGCCGGCATCGCTCAGAGTTTTATCAACCGTTGCGTCAGCGTGAAGATTTAAGTATCCTAAGTCGTTCACTTTTTTTATTTTTTCTTCATTAACATCAATGACGACAAATGGAATATTTTTCTCATCCAGTTCTTTAGCAATTACAGCTCCCATTCTGCCAAAACCGCATAAAATATAATGATGTCTTAATTTTTTTATTTTATTTAACATTTTCTTTACCTTATATTCTTTAAATTTTATTATACTTGTGTTTACCCTACTAACGACCATTGCAAATCCACTCACTCCAAATATTATGACTATCATTGCCCAAATTTTTCCACCTTGGCTTAGAGGTTGTACTTCACCAAATCCAAAAGTTGATAAGGTAAGCACTGTCATATAAATACTGTCAAAGATTGACAAATTTTTCTCAAGAATATAAAATCCTGATGCACCAGAAACAATAATCAGGAAAAAGAATAAAACAATAATTTTACTCTGTTGTATCATAATTTATTCTTCCTTGCTAAAAGTATCACAAATCCACTGTAAATAATCATCATTATGGCTTTTAAATGGAAATGAAATAATTTCAGGAACGTCATACGAATGTAGAGATTTTATAGTTTTGCAAATAAACGAAACATGTTCAGTAAGAGTTTTAATCCATAATTTGTATTCTTTCGCATTTTCAATTTTATTTTCCCAATTATAAACAGATGTAATAGGTCCGATTATATTCACACATGCAGCCAATTTGTTTTCCACTAAATGAGTTGATAATTCTTCTGCTTCGGAAGAAGAATCTACGGTTGTGATAATGATAGAAAACGATGGATTCTTTAATTCTGCCATGAAAAATAAGGAAGATTATTGGAATTCATATTGTATTTTGTTTAGTCACTTTTTTAATATGAGCATGATTTTGCAGGTGAAACTTAGATTTTATTCATGAAATATTCCCATATCATTTGTCATTACAGTGAAATTGGTCTTAAAGGGAAAAACAGACCATTTTTTGTTAAAGCTTTACAAAAAAATATCAACCATGCTGTGGAACATACTGCTCCAGAATTGGTCAGGATTGTAGAGAAAACGCATGATCGCCTCATTATTTCATTAAAGGAGACTGAAAAAGATTCTTTTGAGTTACTCTTTGAAGCACTCAGAAAAGTTTTTGGAATTGCCTACTTCTGCCCTGTTTTAATGATTGAAAATGATTTGGAATCTATGAAAAAAAACGCAGTAAAAATGTTGAAAACTGAAGAGTTTCAATCCTTCAGAGTCACAGCCAGGATGACTTCTTCAGCGTCTCTTCATTCAAAAATGCATGTTCATGAAAAAGTGGGTGCATTCATTCAAACCAAATTGAAAAAAAATGTCAATCTCAATCATCCTGACATCATTTGTTATATCGATACAATTCAGGAAGGAACGTTTATTTACAAGAATAAGATCAAAGGTGCAGGCGGGATGCCTGTTGGAACTGGAGGAAAAGGTGTTGTTCTGCTTTCCGGGGGAATTGATTCACCTGTGGCAGCATTTTATATGCTCAAACGGGGAATGGTTGCAATTTATGTCCATTTTCATTCCCTTCCCCATGTTTCACCGGCTTCCATCGAAAAAGTGAAACATTTGACTGAAATTCTGTCGAAATATCAGAAAAAGCCAAAATTATTTATGGTTCCATTTGCTGAGATTCAAGAGGAGATAATGGAGAAGAACTCAGAAAAATACAGACTTTTACTCTATCGCCGATTTATGTTGAGAATTGCTAATAAAATTGCAGATAATGAAAGAGCAAAAGCCATCATCACCGGAGAATCTTTAGGGCAGGTTGCATCCCAGACTGTTGAAAATTTAGGTGCAGTTGATTCAGTGTCTGAACTTCCGGTTTTTCGTCCACTCATCGGAATGGACAAACAGGAAATTATTAATACTGCGAAAAAGATAAATACCTATTCCATTTCCATCCGTCCACATGAAGATTGCTGTACGTTATTTATACCCAAAAAACCAGCAACAAAAGCAACATCTGAAAAATTGGATGATGAAGAATCCAAATTAGATTTCCAGGAATTGATCAATAGGACGATTGAACATACAGAATTTCTATTCTGTTGAGATAATTCTATTATAAAATCCAAAATTATTGAGTGTAAATTCCCAGTTCATTTTATTTATTATTTCACATATTTTCTTTTTAAGAGACCCTAATGATCATCGCCATTCCAAAGGAAATTGACATTAATGAAAACCGTGTCGCAGCGATTCCTGCATTGATAAAGGAATTTATTAATGCCGGATTGGACGTCTGGATAGAATCCGATGCAGGAAAAAAATCTTTTTTTCCGAATAAAGATTATTCCAATACCGGAGCACAGATCATTTCTGACTCCCAAAAATTATACGAAAGCGCAGATATCCTGATTAAAGTAAATCCTCCCACAATAGATGAAGCCCAGCTACTGAAAGAAGGGTCCTATTTTGTTTCCTTGTTTCAAACAATGAAAGAAAAGAAAATCATAGAAATATTTCTCCAGAAAATGATCACCGCTTTTTCAATGCATCTTATACCCAGAACCACCCTTGCCCAGAAAATGGATGCATTGAGTTCCCAAAGTAACATAGCCGGATACATGGCGGTTCTCATTGGAGCCACACACTTACCGGTGTACATGCCACTTTTAATGACTGCAGCAGGGACGATCCCACCGGCAAAAGTTCTTATATTAGGTGCTGGAGTTGCAGGATTACAAGCTATTGCAACGGCACGTCGTTTGGGGGCAAATGTAGAAGTATTTGATGTGCGACCTGAAGTGAAGGAACAGGTAGAAAGCCTGGGAGGTAAATTCGTGGAAGTTGAACAGAAAAGTGCTGATGGTATGGGAAAAGGAGGTTATGCAAAAGAAACATCTGAAGAATATCAACAGAAACAGAAAATGCTCATTAAGGAGAAAATATCAAGATCAAATCTGGTCATAACCACTGCGTTGATTCCCGGTAGACCTGCTCCTGTATTGATTCCAAAAGAAATGGTAGAGGGAATGAAACCCGGTGCAGTCATTATGGATTTAGCTGCGGAAAATGGTGGTAATTGTGAACTGACACAAAAAGATGAAATAATCACTCATAACGGTGTAATTATTGACGGAACCTCGAATATTCCGGGAATGATGTCACATCATGCCAGTCAATTGTATGCTAAAAATATTTCCAGTTTTATCACTTACCTGATTAAAGACGGAAAACCGGATTTAAATCTGGAGGATGAAATTATTTCCGGAGCCATGTTTACACATGAGGGAAAAATCACACATAAACAAACTGCAGAATTCTTTGAAAAGGAATAAATAAATGGAAATGATAAATATTCTCACCGTTTTTATTTTAGCTATTTTTGTGGGTGTTGAAATAATAACCAAAGTTCCCCCCACCCTTCATACTCCCCTCATGTCCGGTTCCAATGCAATTTCGGGAATTGCGATAGTTGGTGCAATAATTGCTACAAGGGTTGACGGAACTATAAGTACATGGCTGGGATTAGTGGCGGTGATTCTGGCAACCATAAATGTGGTGGGCGGGTTTATGGTTACGGACAGAATGTTGAAAATGTTCAAACGGAAATAAATACCTGTGTCTGATTATGTAAATCTGTTTTACGTCTTGGCTGCAGTGTTTTTTATGCTGGGACTTAAAAAACTCAGTCATCCCAAAACAGCTCGTAATGGTAATACTTTAGCTTCATTCGGGATGTTTATCGCAATTATTTCTACCCTCATTGCATATACTTCCCTGAATTATACATATATCTTCGCAGGAATGATCTTTGGAAGTATTATTGGTGCTACCTTTGCACTTAAAGTAGAAATGACCTCCATGCCTCAATTGGTTGCTATATTTAATGGATTTGGAGGTGCTGCTTCCGCATTAGTTACAACGGCAGAGTATTTTAATCCGGCGAATCTCTCTACCTTTAATTCCGCAACAATTGCTATTAGTGTTTTTGTGGGAACTCTGACATTTACCGGCAGTTTCATTGCTTTTGGTAAACTACAAGGTTTCATTAGCGGTCAACCTATCGTATTCCCCGGTCAAAAAATATTGAATGCCTTCATAGCCATTTCTATCGTTTTACTTGGTATATATACGGTCATGGGGGGAGATACAGATCCCTATTTTTATGGATTGATTATTCTGGCGGCATTGATTGGCATTACACTCACCATCCCAATTGGCGGCGCGGATATGCCTGTGGTTATTTCCCTCTTGAATTCTTATTCCGGTGTAGCTGCGGCATCCACAGGATTTGTCCTGGAAAATAATGGCCTCATTATTTCAGGAGCACTGGTTGGAGCTTCCGGATTGATTTTAACAACTATTATGTGTAAAGGAATGAACCGTTCTCTTGCAAATGTGATTTTCGGTGCTGTAGGATTGGAACAGGATGCATCGTCCGAAGCCGGTGGTAAACAAATCAGTATCAAAAGTTATTCAACAGAGGAAGCTGCAATGATCCTGGATGCTGCGGAAAAAGTAATTGTAGTTCCGGGTTATGGATTAGCAGTGGCTCAGGCCCAACATGCTGTTCGGGAAGTGGCTGATTATCTGGAAGAAAAAGGGAAAACTATTTTATATGCGATCCATCCCGTTGCAGGACGAATGCCGGGGCACATGAATGTTCTTTTGGCAGAAGCAAATATTCCGTATGATAAATTGAAAGATCTGGATGAAATTAATCCGGAATTTGAAGATTGTGATGTAGCGATAGTGTTGGGAGCTAACGATGTTGTTAATCCCGCAGCAAGGCACGACACTTCAAGTCCCATTTACGGAATGCCGATTTTAAATGTAGATAAATCCAGAACGGTAATGATAAACAAGAGGACCATGAATCCCGGATTTGCAGGGATACAGAATGAATTATTCGGGTATGAAAACTCTATTATGGTTTTTGGGGATGCGAAAGCAATGTTGACAGACTTGCTGAAAGATTTGAAAGAATTATAGAGTTCATTCGGAAAAAATAGAATTTGATTTGATTTTTTCTTTTGACCGTACGATAGACATTTCTTTATGTCAGTGTGCAAACAAGAATGTCTGCACTACAGAACGTAAGGGAAACAATGATATTATTTTCAGAGTAAACTCATTATTATTAGGTAAAAAAACCCCAAAACTAATCGGGGCTTTTTTCATGTCATCCTATGATCCCACTAGATCGGTTGACAATATAAGGCAATGCCCACACAGCTGAATGAAATGCTTCCTCCGAATCAAACAGTGATCCGTAATCAATCACGCTAAAGAAACCTCGATACACTCGATTTTCAAATCCCCATCCTGGACCGTGGATTGTCCACACTTTTGTAAATATATTATCATTTTCTGCTGCATCCTCTCCTTCCCCGTTGTCATGCATTTTCTTCCGTGCTTTATGGAATCTCGATCTTCCATAATGAAAAGACACCCTTTCTCCGCTTTCATAAGCAAACTCCGGTCCGTCGTTGGAAACTGTTAATTCTACTTTTACATCCATCCATGAATCAAAAACAGGAAGTGAATCACGGGAAATGAATTCATCTACATTTAGTTCCGAATCGAGAATGAAAACTGAATTCCAGCCTCCGTTTTCATCAAATGTAAAATACTCCAGTTTCCGGATATCCATTTTGGTTCCGGTTTTTCCAATACCCAGAGTTAATGCATCAATTTTCCATCTTCTCTGATTATTTATTCTGGGTTCATTCACAAATCGGACTTTTCGTTGAAAATCAAAAGTAAAATCCTTTTCAAACGTAAACGTATCATTTAAAGCAGTATCTATTATCGTGGAAAGAAATATTCCTGTAACTGTGCGAACGATGTCTGCAATGGAGTAATCCTCTTCATGAATATATGTGACCGTTTTAGTAATAGAACTTATCCTGCGTCCAAACTCGAATACATAACCACTGTCCGGGTGATAAGATTCAAGAACCTTTGCTCCGTAATCTGTTTCAAGCCCCTCAACATAGTCAGAAGTAGCGCCGGCATCATCAAAACCGTCCAACCCAAACACATCATCGCCATCGAGCAATGCGCTGAGTTCCGCTTCTCTGGATGAATATGAATCCTCTGATGATTCACATCCGGATAAAATGAGTCCGGTTATTAGCAGGATTATTTTTATTTTAGTCATGATTAATCTCCTTTTTTAATTATTTCCAAAAATGTTTTCCGTTCTTTTTAAAATTGGGACGATCATGTTTTTTTCCACCTTTTTTATGATGTTTTAATTGTTCTCGAACTTCCTTCCTAAACCTATGTTCAAAACCGATCAATTTTGCTCTTTGAACATTGTTTAAATGTCCTTCAAGACCATTTATAAAAGATTTTTTTGCTTTTAGCTTTTTTTCTTCCAATTCAGAGAGGTCATCTAATAATTTGTCAAGGTCTTTGTTCGAAAGTGCATCCCCCCTTTCAATTTTTTCTTTTATTTCAGAATATATTTTTTTTTCTTTATCAGTAAAAGCATCCGTTGTTTCCCTGTGTTCTCTAAACCGGGGAAAGAATTTTTCAGCTTCCTCATTTGTAAGTTTTAAATGCTCTGTAAGTTTCCAGGCCATCATCATTTCCATTTTTTCTTTTTTCTCATTTTGTCCCATCACGATTGAGACTGACAGGAGTATGATTAACAAAATTGCATTTTTCATAATTATATTTCCTTTTCTTGATTTAACAAATCTATTTCCAATTGATAAAGAAACGTAGCAGTTTCATAAATGTCTCCATCAGAATCTACCAGGAATAATGCCATATCTTCTAAATAGGCGGAGGTGTCTATTTCCATGAATTCCTGATTATATTCAACATAAGAATCATAAACAATCGGCGATTCTTTTAATGATTCAACGGTTAGAAATCCAATCATTAAAATTAATATTCCGCCCAATAAAGTCTGCGTTAATTGCTGTCTTCTCTTAAAATTATTGAATCGTCTTTCATGAATTTTAACGATAAACTCATGTTCATCCAGTTCATCATTAGACGTTGTGAAAGACAATTTTAATTTATCTTCAAATTTCATTCAGCATCCTTAAATCGATTTTTTAATTGATTAATTCCATGATGATAATTCACTTTTGCGGAGCCTTCGCTTATTCCTAAAATTCCGGAAATATCTTTGTAAGGAAGATCTTGCGCAATTCTCATGATAATAACCATTCGTTGAGTTTTAGGAAGGGTCGCCACAAGGTTCCAAATTTCTTTTTTTGACCAATCCTGTTCAAAATTATGGTCATAAGAACCGGGTTCTGCCATCTGGTCCAGGTGAAGGTATTTTTTCCATCGGGCTTTTCGAATAAACGAGTTAGCGGTATTAAGCTGGATTCGATAGAGATAACTTGTGAACGCTGCTTCGAACCGAAAATTATGTAAGGATTTGAATAACTTGATAAATACATCCTGCGCAAGGTCTTCTGCATCCATGGGATCTTTGGTAAATTTGAGGAAAAATTGATAAGTGATTTGAAGATGTCGTCTGACCAATTCATCATACGCAGATTGATTTCCTTCCTGAAATTGTTTGATAAGTTCATGATCATTTTGCATTTCATTTGTCCATTTAGACATGCATCTCTACTAAAGGTTAAATAAAATTATTTTATTTTCTGTGCAGGAAAACAAGGAGATATTCATAGTTTTTAACACAGCAATTTACCTGTATCCTAATTTGAATTCAGTTAATTTTCCTGTATGAATTTTACCCGAGAAGAAAGGTTTACTGCTACTCCGGAACAGTCAAAAGCAATTTGTCATGATCCTGCTCCCCTGATGATCCTTGCAGGTGCAGGCACCGGTAAAACTACTACCCTTCTATATCGTTTTATCTACCTGGTTGAAAATTTAGGAATAAAACCGGAAGAAATACTGGCAATTACATATACAGATAGAGCCGCACGGGAATTGACAAACCGACTAGTAAAGGAAATAGGAACACAGGTTAGGGAATCTACGATCAGCACATTTCATTCGTTTTGTTACAATTTAATTCAGAAATACGGATCACATGAAAATCAACCTCAATTGATCGAGGAAAGTGAATCTGTTTATCTCATTTTAAGCAATTTTGACAGCTTACGTCCATACCACTCGGACGAGTTTCCCTTAAATCCCCATAAATCTGTGGGGGAAGCGATACCTTTTATAAACAGGTGTCGAGATGAAATGCTTTCACCGGAAGATCTGGATGTGAATTTAATGGATGATTCCATAGCATCGACCGAACAGATAAACCAGTTGAGAGATATCCGAAATATTTATGAATTCTTTCAAAATATTAAACAAAAACTGGGTATGGTTGATTACGGAGATATGATTTTACAAGCATGGTCTCTGTTACAAAATAATCCATCCGTTTTAGCAAACATTCAAAATAAAATAAATCACATCATCATTGATGAATTTCAGGATAATAATTATGCTCTGAATCAAGTGATTGGACTGATCGCTGAAAAAAATAAATCCATCACCGCTGTGGGAGATGATGATCAAACTATTTACAGTTTTCGTGGAGCCAGTAAATTTAATCTGGATTTTTTTCGAAAAAGATATCAATCCCATCTAAATTATCTTAGAGTTACCCTGAGCACATCTTTCCGTTCTCATCAGCAGATATTGGACACTGCCAATGATGTGATAAAAAATAATTCTGACAGAATGGATAAAAACCTGGTTTCATTTGAAAATAAAACCGGACCGAAACCAAAACTCATATATGCCGATATGGATGTTCATCCAGAAATCATTCTCACAATGGTTAAAGATTTTCTATCAGAAGGATTTCCTTTAAAGGAAATTGCCGTCCTGTGCAGGTCAACCGCCAAAGCAAAATTAATGCTCCAATATTTCCAAAGATCACGAATTCCCGTCACCAACCGATTTGTTAAATATTTTGAAATTGAGCTCATTAAAATCCTTAATTCCTGGTGTCAGGTTGTGGGAAAAGGATCTTATCAGGATTCAGCATTTTTTCATTTGATGAAAATAAATATGGGACTCAAAGAAGCGTTACAATGGATTCGTTGTGTAAAAAGAAGGAGTAAATATTCTGTAATAGATCAAATACTAATACACAATAAAGATTCCAAATTTTCAAAAAAACTGAGTCATCTTTTTCGTCTGGTAAATTCATTGCAAAATCTATCTCTAAAAAAAACTGCCGGGGAAACCATTTGGGATATTTGTGTTCAAACTGAATTTCTAAGACCATTAACGAAACGATATGATTATTTCGATCAATTATCCCTGATCAATGTGGGACGTTTTATTAAAAAAGCACAGCAATTTTCATCCCATGACAAAGAAAACCGGGGACTTCGGGAATTTAATATCTATCTTGAAACACTCATGGAGACAGGTGGAATTTCCGTCCAATATCCTGAGGATAATCACAAAACGGATAGAGTAACCATCAGCACCATCCATGGTGTAAAAGGCGGTGAATTTTCAATCGTGTTCATCCCATTCAATCGAAGCGGAAGTTTTCCAACAAATTTCAAAAAAAAACCTGTAATAAGCAAACCTCCGGATGAATGGATGCACTATAATTCCCATACCAATCTGTCACCTAAAGAACACCATTATGAAGAAGAAAGACGCCTGTTTTATGTAGCAGTAACCCGGGCGAAAAAGCATTTGATCTTATTAGCGCCCAAAAAAGCAACGTCCATATTCATCAAAGAATTGGATAAAACATTAATTGAAGAGGAAGAAATGGAACAAATAAAAACTGAAAAATTACAAAATGAATCAAAAACAAGCCTGAGAGATGTGTATGAGCAGAAACTGCAGAATTCTCTTGCTAAAGATAATTTTGAACGGGCACAGAATTTGATTTCAGCATTGAAGAGTATCAGGGATTTAGAAAAAGGAATTCCCTTAAAAACCGACAATTTTTCAGATTGGGAAAATGAGTTGATCTCTGATGTGGAAAAATATGAGGTAAAATCAGATATCGAAGATTTATATCTATCAGCGACGGCAATAGAAACCTACAAAAGTTGTCCTTTAAAATACCGGCTTTCCTTTCAGGATAATGTCCCGGAATCTGCCAGTAAACCCCAGATGGCTTTTGGAAGTATTATTCATAAAGTTCTTCAGAGATTTCATGAACCGGAAAAAAAACTGACGGAGGAAAGAATATTACGACTACTGGATGAAGAATGGAAACCGGAAGAGTTTGATTATTCAGCGAGAGAAGAAAAATTCCTTGAACAGGGACAACTCATTTTAAAAGAATATGCCAAACGAACAAATGAAAATCCTCCTGTTGTTCTCTCAAGAGAACAACCCTTTGAATTTTCTTTAGATGATAATGTTTTTATTCGTGGTAAAATAGACAGGATTGATGAAACAGGAAGTGGATCTTCTGTTATAGATTACAAAACCAGCAAAACTCCTTCCAAAGCGGAAAAAAATATCCAATTAGCAGTTTATTGTCTTTATCTTGGTCAGGCTGTGGATGAGAAAATCAAGGGAATTCCTGCGTCAGCAAGTCTGTATTTCCTCAGAGAAAAGGAAGAACCCATGCGGTCGCATTCATTTTCAGAGAATGAATTGAATGATACTAAAGAAATAATATTGGACATTGCTCGTAAAATTCGCACAAATCTGTTTGAACCTAAAAAGGGATACCATTGCAACTGGTGTGATTACAAGCATTTGCTTTGCCCCGAATGGGAAACTAAGGTATAATTATTACCTATTTTGAAAATAAGATGAGTCTGTCTTCCGTTGATATACAACAGATGATTATTCTGCAGGATTATCTACAGATGACCTGTATTTCGTAATTGTTTTAGACAAGCACACAGAATTTGGAACCATATGTATTTCACCGTCATTTTCGATGGTTGTGTAACGAAGGTCAATTTCTGTTATTTTCCCCTCACACCCTGTAATATTCACGTTATCTCCAATATCGTATGGTTTGTATAAAATAACCATGATACCTGCCAAATAATTTGAAAGAGCATCCTTGAATGCAAAACCAATTGCAAAACCGGTTAAACCCAAGCTGGCAACAATTGCGGACACATCTACTCCCAGTGTTCCCAAAGCCGTTATCATTCCCATGATGATTAATACAATATTCGATGTGGACCCGATCAATTTGTAGATTTTAAATGTACTGGGATTATTGGACTTTCCAATTCGAATAATGACCCATTTTGAAAGTTGACCGGCAATGAGAAAACCAATAAATACAACTCCAACAGATATTATCTGAGTGGAATATTCTTTAAGATTATCTATGTACGATTCCATACGTTTCTCCAATAATTAAATATCACTACGAACAAGCATAAATTCCATTTTACCAATAAATTGGTCTGTTTTAATGGAGATTCTTTTAGGAAAATAAAATACAGAATCAACATCCGTTTCTGTAGGAGGTGAGGAATAATTTGATGTGATGGAAAAAACATTTGCAACGGTGGAATCATTCTCCACAGTTACAATTGATGTATCACGATTGGATCCGGCATAATCTAATACAATCAGGCTGGTAATCACCTTGTGCAGTGTATCCGAAAGAGATAGGTTTAACTCATAAGAATCTTCTGAACTGTATTTATCACCGTTTAAAGAATAAGTGAAAACGTTCTCCGTATTGATGACTACGGGAAAATTTTCAACCAATCCGTATTCTGCTTCAGGAGGTCCTACACATCCGGTTACAAATAGGAAAAAAAGAATTGTAGAATTAATCAGGATTAATCGATAGTTATTCATCGGTAATAATTGCTTCTTCCAGAAATTCGATCTCTGATTTATCAATTAATTCCTGGGGGAGGGATTTTGATGTTTTTGCGCCGAGTTTCTTTATGGTTTCTGCCCGTTTAACTAGATTTCCTTTTCCCGAAGTCAGTTTATTCATAGCATCATCATACTTTCTCCCTGATTGATCAATGTATTTTCCAATACTTATCAAATCCTTGATAAAATTATCGAATTTATCATAAAGCGCACCGGACTGACGGGCAATTTCCAAGACATTTTTTTTCTGGTTTTCCTGCGTCCACATGTAAGATACTGTACTCATGATTGCCATAAGCGTAGAAGTACTTACTAAAATTATGTTTTTTGAATAGGCAAAATTGTAAAGGTCACGATCATTTTGAAAAGCAAGAGTCATTGCAGATTCTATAGGAACAAACATCAACACAAAATTTGGAGTATTAATATTGTATAATTTGGAATATTCCTTTCCTGCCAGTTCCTTGATGTGAGTCTTAATACTATCATTATGTTTTTTTAAATAAAGAGAAATTTCATCTTCATTTTCTGTATTTACGAATTGTTCATAAGCCGTTAAAGATACTTTTGAATCAATGATGAGATTCCTGTCCTCAGGCAAATTCACAACGCAATCAGGTTGTTTTCTATTGCCTTCCTCATCTTCAAATGACGTTTGCATTTCAAAATGAAGTCCTTTTTCCAACCCGGATTTTTCCAGCAATACTTCCAATTGAAATTCACCCCAGTCACCCTGAGTTTTGCTGTCCCCTTTTAATGCATGTGTCAGGTTTACTGCATCTTGGCTTATTTGCTTATTTAATTCAGTAAGGAGTTTAATTTGTTCTTCAAGACCTGATCTTCCCTTCAATTCATTTTCGTATTTTTCCTGTACAGATTTTTCAAAGGATTTTATTTTCTCTCCCAGAGGATCCAGTATCTTGTCGAGATTTTCCTTATTTTGTTTCACGAATTTTTCTGATTTTTTATCCAGGATCTCATTCGCCAAATTTTCAAATTCAGTTTTTAACTGATCATGCTGTTCTTTCAGGCGTTTTTTTTCTTCTTCTAACCTTTCTTTCAGGTTAGATAAATTTTCATCTTTTTTGGCAATGTCTGATTTTAAATCAATGATCAGGTTTTCCTTTTCCTTCATTTCATTTTCAACGGACACCAATCGCTCTTTCTCAACATCGTACAGGTCTTTAGAGACAGTGTTTTCAGGATTATCTAAACCGGTGTTCACACCTTTTTTATTATTGAAATAGAGCGAAACAACAATTCCTCCGAGAATGATCCCTATAACTATTTGCAGGATTTGGATATTTTCCATTAAAAATCAGACTCCCAATAGATCCAGCACAAGTCGAATGACTGCACCTGTGGCACTGTTTTTTTGTGTATAGGATTTTTCATCCGCACCCCATGCAGTTCCGGCGATATCAAAATGAACCCATGGAATGTCATCTCCTACAAATGATTTCAAAAATGCACCGCCGGCAATACTTCCTGCCTGTCCCGGAGCTCCCAGGTTTTTCACATCTGCAATTTTGGATTTTACCTGTTTACAATATTCGTCCCATAAAGGGAATTCCCACACTTTTTCACTGGTATTTTTGGAGCTTTTCTTTACTTTTGAAATTAGGTTTTTATCTGTTCCCATTATTCCCGTGGCAATATGCCCCAAAGCGACAATGACAGCTCCTGTGAGGGTAGCAAAATCCAAAATATATTCGGGATCATAATGTTTACTGATATAGGATAACGCATCAGCCAGGATGAGGCGCCCTTCTGCATCAGTGTTCAATACTTCGATGGTTTTTCCGTTGTATGCAGTCAAAATATCTCCGGGTTTATAAGCTTTAGCTCCCGATAAATTTTCTGTAGAGGAAATAGCTGCTATAACATTCATTTTTGGTTTTATTTCTGCTACAGCATTCATGACACCCAAGACAACTGCGGATCCGCACATGTCGTATTTCATTTCATCCATTTTATTAGAAGGTTTAATGGAAATTCCACCGCTGTCGAATGTGAGTCCTTTTCCAACAAGACATATAGGTTTTTCAGTATTTTTCCCACCGAAATACTCCAAAAGAATAAATTTAGGCGGTTCATCGCTTCCCAGTGCAACTCCTGCTAATGCTCCCATCCCCATTTTTGTGAATTTTTCCCTTTCAAAAACAGAACATTTCATCCCACCATTTTTGGCAATTTCCATACCCTTATCAGCCAGATAGGAAGGAGTAGTTACATTTCCCGGATGATTTCCCAAATCCCGTGCCAAGCAGACGGATTGAGCCGAAGCTGTTCCTCGACTTATCCCCGAGTCATTTCCATTAATAATCACCGCATTATCAAGAAAAACCGGTTTTTCGTCATCAGTGTCATCTTGAGTGAAATAATCCCTGAATTGATAACTTCCCAGAATCAACCCTTCCGTCAGAGCACGACTAAAAATTTCATTCGTTTTGTTATGAAAGGATTCAACAAAAAGGGACGGACATTTTTCTTTCAGGGCAAATTTGGATGCACTTCCTCCCGCTTTCCGAATGGATTCAGTATTAAATTTTTTCTTGTCTCCTAGTCCAAGAAGTAGAAATCTGTGTTTTTTCCCGAAAAATGAATGGCACTCCCCTTCTTTGCCTTTAATTCCACTACAATCAATTCCCATTGTAACAGCATTGTCTAAATGTGAATTAATAGCATTCCCCGTTTTTGTCATGGAGTGATCTTTAAAGATTCCGAAAACAACAAGGTCAGCTTTTGATTTTTTCCAGGAATCGGATGTGGATTTTACATTTTTTAAGTATGCCATATTATTTTCTCTATATTAATTTGTTGAAATGGGAAGAAAAAATTAACACTAAATTTATGAATTCTCTAAAAGGTCTTCTATCAAAATAGAATAACTACCCGTATTTCTTCCAGTTCAAACCAGTCCCAGAAATTGGTACGGTCCAATTTGAGCTTTCCGTCCTTAAAACCGAACCTCACCCGCTTTCGATACAGAGATTCCGTAAACCATTTTGAATTTTCCCTTTTATAATAAATTGCCACAAAAGGAGGACTGTTTTCCTTTAGTTCCGGAATAAAAAACGTGCAGATTTCTTCATTAAATTCCCCTTCTTCCGTGATAAATTCAACTTTGGTAAAATGATAAACCCGTTTTGTGAGATGGGTAAAATCTCTGTAAGGTTGAATGGATTGAGCATTTACCTTACCTGTAATAATGAAAAGAAAAAAGAAAAGGTGGATTTGAATTGCACATCCGGATTTTATCTTCACTTACTGACCATGTCTGTTAAAATAAATATATGTTTTTAAAAAATAATGTTCTGCCAAAAAAATCAACATTTCCGGAATTAACCGGAAAACAATTAACCCTGAATAGTTCGTCTTATGATTTATCTAAAATTGATGTTACATCTTTTAACTCGGGAAATTCTCCGGTTTTTTTCTTGGAATAGATCAATGTTCCGTCCATTTCCACCTCATACACTCCTCCACCGGAAGGAATTAACATCAGTGATTTAATATCCGTTCCATATTTTTCCAACAGTTCAGAAGCCATACTGGCTGCCCTTGGTAAATAGTTTCAGACGTTACAATATTCAATCGACAATTTCATTGGATTCTCCATCGTATCACTTGGTTAAAAAAGTATAAATCACAAGGATAAATATTACATTATTATTTGGGTTTTGTCCTAAGATGTAAGCAGAAATTATCAGAGGATATAATTGTGAATTTCATCAGGAACAGGAATGCTTTTATTCAGTTTATAATTGAATGCTACCAGAATAAATGTGGCTTGAACAATAAGTTCATGTCTCCCTTTTTTAAAAACCCCTGTGAGAAGGTCAAAACTTTTTGTCCCGATTCTTGAAACAACCAGCCCGATCTCCAATTCTTCCGGATGATGGATCTGGAAAAAATAATCTACACTCAATGATGCTAAGATCACTCCTAATTCTCCATCCCACCTTTTATTGACAAACCCTAAATCATTCAGCCATTCCATACGGGCAGTTTCCATATATGATAGATAAGCAGCATGATTTATATGTCGCAAACCGTCCATATCTCCCCAGCGGGTATGAGATATTGTCCAGTATTTGAAATCTTCAGATTGTGCTTTTTTGGTCATAAATTTTGCCAATTAGTATGATGAAAATTACCTAATCTTAACTTTCCTTTTGGTAATATTTTCTAATGATAAGTAAAATAATTGTCTCAGTAATTGGTGGTATTTTTGTCATTATTGGAGTTATCCTGTTAATAACCCCGGGACCGGGTTTGGTATTTCTTGCCTTGGGATTGGGAATTTGGAGTACCAAATTTCCAGCGGTGAAGAAATTTTTGAAAAAGGTAAAAGCAAAAATAAAGGAACGATCAAAATAAAATAGGTGAATAATTGTTTTAAAAATAGCTGTCATTCCAAACTTGATCATTAATCCAAAACAGATTTATCTGGATTCCTGCTTACGCAGGAATGACAAAGAAATGACAAAGCCCCGAATGAAAATCCGGGGCTTTGGGTTTGTAATGCTGACCTCACACAGAAATCAACTCATTCGTGTGTTAATGAGCCATCCATGCGGAGGTCAGCGTTCTAATTGATTTAGACAACTGATCACCTCCTTTGCGGTTAATTAATGAAATTCACACATTTTATAAAGTTTAAGCGACCTCATCTATACCTTCATAAAATTCTTCATTCTCACTGAAATCTTTTACTTCCTGGACGGTTCCGTCCTCCCTATGATAAAACCATTCCCCGGTTTGATTTTGATTTTCATCATAAGATCCTTTATTTCTAATATAACCGTTAGACCAATAAGTGATCCATTCGCCGGTTTTTTTATTATCGATGTAGGACCCTTCCTCCATCATTTTTCCGTTTTCAAAAAATCTTCTCCATAATCCCTGTTTTATATCACCATCCAGAATCCCCTTTTCTTCAACATTTCCATTCTGATGATAAAAAATCCATTCTCCTGAGATATTGCCGTCTTTCAGGATTCCTTCCTTGAAAATATTACCGTTCTCATAATAAATAATTTGTCTGCCATTCAAAATACCATTTTTGAAAAACCCTTCTTCGTGAACACTTCCGTTTTCATAATAGAATTGATATTTGCCATTTAATTCACCAGCCGCATAGGTTTTCATTTCCATTTTTTGTCCCAGTCGTCCGAAGCGAATCCACTCTCCGTGTTTTTTCTTGTTGTAATAAGCCCCTTCTACTACGATCTGACCGAACTTGTTTTTTTCAACGTATTTATCTTCAGGCATCAATTATTTCCTTATAAATGGCATTTTTATTCACTAATGTACTCCTAAGTTAGTTTTATCTTTTTATGTATGGAAACAAAAATAATGAACAAGAAATTGCTATTACACACAGACGGGGATCTATCTATGATTCTCATAAATCTATTTTTATTATGTTAAATAGTTGTTAAGTTATTAATCATGAAAATAAAGAAACTGATAATTCCGCTGATAATAATATTCTCATTCACTATCGGTTATTCCAAAGATATAGCATCGTTTGATTCTGCATTGGCTTTGGCAAAAGAAACCAATAAACCTGTATTAATTGACATTTTTGCAGATTGGTGACTGCCCTGTTGGAAATTTGGTCGTGCATCAATAAATGATAAAGAAGTAAGAAAACTCATCGAAAATGTTGTATTTCTTAAATTGAATAAAAAAGAATCTGAATCAGAAAATATTATTGAAATATTTGGAAAACCTCAAGGATTTCCAACATTTTATTTGGTTAACCCGGATGGAAGTTTGAAAGAAAGCTGGAGTGGTTATTCAAAGGACTCATTCTTAACAAAAACTAAATTACTGTTAGGTCTGCCAAATTAAAGTGAAATAGATGGGCGGTTGGTGTATATTTTGAAATTTTAGATATATTTTACATTACCCCATTCCTCCCCTATTTTCGAAGAGGTGTATAGTATTTTCGTACATTAATCGTGTTTCTTTTATTTTGTAAAAATACCAATTTAACACTTGGTATTAAACCGAAACTTTACCCAAAATAACACTATTTTCCTAATTGAAAGATTTCATCTGACTCAATTATATGTGAACCTGCCTGGGAATTAGTTATGAAGTTCAACATGGCTTGTGCGACTATTTTACCATGAATTGGAGCATATTTTCTCAAGGGTCCAATCATGAGTGGATTAAAAGTTTTAATAAATAGTTTTCCAATAATTTCACCAAATCTAAGGTCTTTTCTTTTGCCCAGTAGAAATGAGGGTCTGAAAATTGCCAGTGTTGGTAATCCAATCTCAATTAATTTTCTTTCAACTGTTCCCTTCACTGTATTATAGAAAATTGAAGATTGTTCATTCGCACCCATAGCGGTAACAATTGAAAAGGAATTTACCATGTTTTTCTTTGCCCATTTTGCGAATCGAGCAGGTAGAACTTCATCAACGAAACGGAATTTCTCTTTTGTTCCTGCAGTTTTAATAGTTGTTCCAAGACAACAAAATATATCATCAACTGGTTCGAGTATGTTTAAACTGTTCTCATCATCAAAATCGAAAATGATCTGATTCAGTTTTGGACTTGGTTCGAAAAAGGTCTTTCTCACCAACACAGTAATTTTACCATAATCATTACAATTCAATAATATACGGGTTAAATATTTTCCAATTAATCCGGTAGCTCCAATAACTAAAGCAGTCTTCACTTATCCAAATTTACTTTCAGTAAGTACTTTCTCTTTCAGCTCGAATCTTTTTATTCAGTTCAATAACTTTTTCGTTACCCTCACACCAAGGTGGTAGTCTATCCCAATCGGGTATCCCATCATCAATGAGAGCCCGACTGTTGTTATGTTTGGGATACCCGGAAGATAGCAATGCCCCTACAATCAAACAAACCAATTCTGTTTCATCATTTGCTTTCAATCCACGATAAACTTCAGGATTGACCCGCACTACATCTCCTTGTGATAAATCTATGATCTCTCCATCTAAATAAATCACTCCTTTACCCTGTAAAATGATATACACCTCTTCTTGGTTTTTATGTTTGTGAAGGTAAGTATAACCCTTGCCAGCAGGTAAACGGGCAAAACTCATTCCGAGAGCAGTTAATTTTATTTCGTCTCTAAGAAAGGTTAACCAATTGGGAAGGTTTTCAAAGTCATATGTTTTTTTATCAAAGTTCATCTTCCAATCTTTTATTTACATTCTAAATTTAAAATACACCACTACAAATAAAAAACCAATGCGGGTTGAAGCAAGCAATAATACAGCTAATAATCATCACTTCAATTTACCCCATCCCCACTTTTTACAAAGAGATTGAGAAATCTAATTGTTAGTTAAGGTAATAAAACCTGAATTATTTGCCCGTACCCAGTAACCTTTTCCTGGGTAGATTACATCAGCATAAAAATAACTGCCACCATAACCATATATTTCCCCTGTAACCACCAACCCTGAGCTGTAGAGCACATCTGCATCAACCGGTGTGGAGATTCCGGAAATGAGGTTCCAGCCCTCTGTAAGTGATAGTGTGAGTTCATTGATTGATTGACCTGAAAAAATGGTTGTACCACCAGAAGATAGACGCAATAAGTACCCTGTTCCCGGGATAAGCATTGTTTCTAACTGGTATGTATCATTATATGAAAACAGCGTACCGGGGTAGGCTTCGGGAAAGAGGGTCTGGTAGTGTGTATTGCCAACATCCAGCGCAAGGCCAACCATGTTCCAGCCTAAGGAATAATCTACGGCTAATTGTTGTGGGAGAGTCGGCGATTGTTTACTAAATGACTGTTC
>CAZSIH010000016.1:8036-26205 GCA_964606925.1 uncultured bacterium | reverse complement strand
TTACCTGAAGCAACATGACATAGGTCCACCGATGCAGCTCCCAATCTCCTGACTCCTTGCGTCATGTCAGTGAAATGTTTAAACAGATTCATATTTGCTTTCCACTTTTCACCGTGTTCATAACCAAATCCGGTAACTAAAAGGGATTTTGACAATTCCGATATATTAGAAACAGAAATGGATTCATTTTCCCGATAAGCACCTTTCTTTTGAACTGCAAAATACATTTTGTTTACAGGTAATTCAACAACCACACCTACAATCGGCTGTTCCTCATACAAAACTCCAATGGATACAGCGAATGAGGGATATCCATGAACAAAGTTTGTTGTACCATCCAGAGGATCAATAACCCATAAAAATGGTGAACCGGTATTCGATTTTCCGGTTTCTTCGCCTAAAATTGTATGTGTGGGAAACGATTCAAAAATGATGGATTTAATGGTGAGTTCAGATTCCTTGTCGGTCTGGGTAACCAAATTGGTCTTTCCCTTAAAATCAACATTTTTTGGCTGATCTAATGCTTTTAGAATTATTTCAGCGGAAGATTGAGCAGCTTTCTTAGCAATCTCTAAAATATGGTCATATTGAGACAAAAATTATCTTACTTATATGGTTTATGCTCCATGGAAAAATACTCTTTCGTCATTTTTTTCAATGATACAGATAATAAAATAATAGATATCAAATTAGGGAACGTCATAAATCCCAAAGCAGCATCGCCAAATGCCCATATGGCTTCTAATTCGGCAATTCCACCGATAAACACGAAGAGAACAAAAGTCCATAAGTAAGGTGTAATGGCTTTTTCACCAAAAAGATATACAGCAGATCTGTTTCCATAATATGACCAACTTATTGCGGTGGAAACAGCAAAAAGAAGTACGGAAATTGTAACTATTTTGTCTCCATAATTAAAAAAGAAACCTAAACCATCTTTAAACGCAAAAGATGTAAGTAAACTGGAATTCAATAATTCACGACCTTGAAACACGCCTAAAGCCAATGCTGAGTTAAATTCCTCTAAAGATGAAGCGGATATTTTAACAAAAAATTCAGTATGCTTCCATGCCCCCGTAGAAATGATAACAAGTCCCGTGAGTGAACAAATTATTAAAGTATCAATAAATGGTCCCAGCATTGCTACAGCCCCTTCACGAATAGGGTAATTGGTTTTAGCAGTTGAGTGTGCAATTGCAGCACTTCCCTGACCAGCTTCATTGGAATAAAGTCCCCTTTTAATTCCCCAAAGCATTGTCAACAAAATACCACCACCAGTTCCTGCGATCGCTGCGGGCGGATTAAATGCCATTGTAAAAATAAGTGCGACACTTTCTGTAATTTTATCCAAATTTGCTACAATTATGATCGATGCGGCTGATACATAAACCAAAGCCATCACCGGTGCAAGTGTAGCTGTTACACTTCCTATGCGGTTAATCCCGCCAATGATTACCATCCCAACAATTCCTGCTAATAATAAACCATTTATGCATTGAAGAATAGAAACTTCGAATCCACTCCAAAGCTCATGTTTTAGCGTTAAAGGATGAGTGTTTCCAATAACATTTGAAATTTCAGAGTAAAGTTGATCCGATACAGTAAAAGATTGAATAGCATTTCCAGTTGCAAAAGAACAGATCACTGCAAAGGATGCGAATGCAACAGCCATCCAACGCCAGTTTTTCCCCAATCCGTTCTCTATTGTATACATGGGTCCGCCGGCTGTCTTTCCCAAGGCATCCATTTCACGATATTTAAGAGAAAGTGTGCATTCTGCAAATTTTAACGTAGTTCCGAAAAATGCAGTTACCCACATCCAAAACAATGCACCGGGTCCTCCGTAATAAATTGCAGTCGCTACTCCTGCAATGTTTCCGATACCAACTGTTGCAGATAATGCTGTAGTAAGCGCCTTAAAGTGGTTTAAATCACCTTCATCATCAGGATTGTCATATTTACCCCGGGTAACCTCAAATCCGTGTTTTAGATAGCGAATTTGTGGAAAACCAAGTTTAAGGGTAACATAAATCCCCGTTCCAACCAATGCCAAAACCATGAGTGGTACTGCACGCTGAGAGGGGAAAGACCAAATGGCTTCAAATGCATGAAGCCCAAAGGCATACATAATGAATACAATTAATCCAAATGCTAATAAACCGAATGTTGATCTTTGCATGAGTTAATCCTTTTTATACTGAAAAGTGAACGAAAGTTTATTATTTTTTATGGTTCAATTCAGAATGATTCTGATAGATGAGGAAAATTTAATATATTGAGCAACTTGGAATAATCAAATATTTACCTATGATTTTAATTTCAAAATTCAAATCCTATCCAATGGTGTTTGTGGTCATTCCATTCATTCTGGGAATTATCGCAAGTAATTTGTTTTCATCATTGGTTTTCCCATTAATATTATTAAGTGGTACGGCTATTCTATTCGGATTATCAAAAAATTCTGTTCATCAGATTATCCTGTTTTTATTGATACTTTTTTTTGGTGGATGGAGCCATGCTTCATACAACACCGGTCAAATGAACCGGGAGCTGAGAATGATTAACAAATTTGATGAGAAGGATGTAACCTTTTCCGGACTTATTCGCACGAAAAACGAAACTGAATATGGGGTAAAATTCCTGATAGAAATATTAGATATTACTAATGATGACCACCAATCAAATGTTTTATTTGACAGTTATATTTATCATAACAACTTTATTGAAGGTGAAGTGGGAGATACCATGTCGGGAATTGGATATTTCCGATTATTTGATGGTCCCAGAAATCCGGGAGAATTTGATTATAAGACATTTTTCAATCGAAAATCCATTTATGGAAAAATTATATTAAATCGAAATTCAACCATCAAGATAGATACCTCTCAAAATATTTCAGTCATAAAGATAGTCGAATCCATACAAGAAAAAATTAAATCAATATTTGATGAATACCTTGACAAATCAACATCAGCATTGATGGCAGGCTTAATTTTGGGTGATAAATCGAATATCGATCCCGAAGTGAAACTTTCTTTTGCCAATGCCGGAGTTATTCATATTTTAGCTGTATCAGGACTTCATGTGGGTTATGTATTGTTGGTTCTGATGATATGCACATCATTTTTTCCAATACCATGGGGTTGGAATCGGCTTCCTATCATTTTGGGTCTTTTATTCTATTTGTTTATTACCGGCTTTCGTCCAAGTGTAGTTCGTGCTACTCTCATGGCGATATTTTATGTGATTTCGGTCATATTTAATCGAAAAGCGAATCTATGGAATATCATTGCAGCAGTGGGGTTTATTATTTTATGTGTACAGCCCTTTTATCTACAGGATATAGGATTTCAGTTGAGTTTTATAGCTGTTATTTCCATTGTTGTTTTCCTCAATGTATCTAAAAAAATACTGCCGGAAAAAATGCAGTTGGTTCAGATGAAGGGAACTGGTATTAAATTTATTTTGGGTTTGTTCCTGGTCTCTCTTGGAGCACAGATTGGTACACTACCACTCACTGCAGTCTATTTCGGGAAAATTCCTATCCTTTCTGTGCTTACAAATATTATTATCGTACCCCTTGTTGGTATTTTGGTAGCATTAGGATTTTTGATTCTTATGGTTTCCGGAATGCCCTTGATAGCGGTACAATTTTCAAATTCATTATGGTTCATTGCAGAATTGATAAAAATCATTACTGAATTTGTTTCTTCTCTTCGATTTGCTACAATTTCGATTCCTCAATTGGATTGGATGGATATCATTCTTTATCTTTTTATGCTGGGGATCATGTATGCGTTTGTTTATACAAAAAGGTGGGGGATTTTATTAATCGGAATAATGTCAGTCGTTAGTTTTTATACGTGGCAGTGGGCGATTCATCCTCATAAAATGGACATCATTTTTCTGGATGTAGGTCAGGGAGATGCCGCAATTATTCGATTTCCCAATCAAAAAACTATGCTGGTGGATGCGGGAAAACGATTTAAATCAAAGGATTATGGAAAAAAAGTCATTTTACCTGTTTCCCGCTATTTGGGAATAAAGAAATTTAACTGGGTCGTTATGTCTCATCCGCACAATGACCATATTGGTGGTGTTATTTCGGTTATGAATGAGATGAAAGTAGATACTTTATTTGATACTTACGGTGATTATGATTCATGGACTTATAAAACCATTTTAGGAATTGCAGAGGATAAGGATATTTTTTATAAACGAGTTAACCGTGGAGATATTTTTTATCCGGACAATAAACTATCAATACTCATTTTTGCACCTGATTCAGCATTTGCCACCTCGGAGTCTAATGTGAACAATCGGAGTATCGTGTTTAAATTGCAGTATGATTCTGTGTCCGTTTTATTTACAGGTGATCTTGAAATGGAAGGCGAAAATAAGTTGGTTCAATTTGGAGATAAATTGTCAGCAGATATATTAAAAATCGGACATCACGGCTCCATCACCAGTTCCACAGTATCATTTTTACGAACGGTAGAGCCAAATCTTGCAGTTATTTCTGTGGGATGGAAAAATAAGTTCAAACATCCTTCACCTATTGTTATCAAAAGATTGGAAGATTTGAATATTTCCTATCATAGAAATGATCTTGACAGAGCGTTATGGCTCGAAATTGACGGGAAAAAATACTCAAGGAAAAAATGGAACTGATTGCAGGTGTAGATGAAGTCGGAAGGGGAGCATTAGCCGGTCCTGTAGTGTCTTCTGCAGTCATTTTACCCAAGAACTATAATTTAATTGGATTGAATGATTCAAAATTACTTACGCCAAAAAAACGTCAACAACTTTTTGATGAAATTCAAATTCAGGCAATTACCGTGGGTATAGGAGTTGCAAATGAAAAAGAAATTGACAAAACAAATATTTTATTGGCAACATTTACATCCATGCAAAGGGCACTGGGACAATGTAAAATTAAACCGGATAAAGCATTAATAGACGGGAGACCTTTACCGAACCAAATTATTCCAAATGAAGGAATTATTAACGGTGATGCTCTTGTTCCATCAATTATGGCAGCCTCAATTATTGCAAAGGTTACCCGTGATAAACTTATAGTTGAACTGGGTAAAATATTTCCTGAATACGGATTTGCTAATCACAAAGGGTATGGAACAAAAAAACATTTGGATGCTTTGGTAGAATGGAAAGTCTGCCCCATTCACAGAAAAACATTTGCACCGGTAAAAAGGAACTTACCTTCAATAAAATGGTATATCGAGAAGCGAAGGGTTGGTTGGATAGGTGAAAAATTGGCAGCTTTGTTTTTATGGAAAAAAAATCATGAGATTATCTTGTTGAATAAAAATTGTCCTCCATATGGAGAATTAGATATTATTTCAATAGCAGAGAACACATTGGTTTTTTCTGAAGTTAAAACTGCAGTCGGTAGTTCTTCGACCATTCCGGAAACTCAAATCGGACATGAAAAATTATCCCGATTAAATAAAGCGGTGCATTCCTATCTGCAAAAAAATCCAACTGAAATGGATATCCGGATGGATGCTGTTTTGGTGAAATTATATAAGGGATATCATGAAATAAACCGGATTAAAGGGCTCACACTTGACTAATAATTATAGTAATTTTCAGTAAACTATCTGCTCATGAATTCTAAACTTTCAAAAACTCTCACAGAAATAAGATCTCTGGCAACCTTGATCCTAATTATTTTTCTTTTAAAAGTAACAATTGTGGAAGCTTACATTGTTCCCACAGGCAGTATGGAAAATACTATCATGACCGGGGATTTTCTTTTAGGAAGCCGATTCAATTATGGAATGAGGACACCGGATTGGATCGGAATTCCCTACACAGATAAGGGATTTAATATTCCCCACTTACGTTTTCCCGGATTTAAAAAACCGGAAAGGGGAGACATAATAATTTTTAAATACCCAAGAGATCCTATTTATAAATATGTAAAACGTTGCGTTGCTGGTCCCGGTGATATCATTAGAATTGATGATAGAAAAGTTTTTGTAAATGATAAAGAATTTCCTTTATCTGAAAATGGAAAATTTATTTCACAAAAAAAACCACCTGAATTTAATCAGCGTGAGCTATTTTTACCTGATCAGGGAAATAAAGATTATTTCAAATCAATTCGAATACCGAAAAAAGGAGATAATTTCACTATTGATGATTCAACAGATTGGCGTTATCTTTTACCTGTTATTCTTGCTGACGGGCACCATGCATCTTTGAAAGCAGGTGAGAAAATTTTCGCATTTACCTTAATTGATCCCAATGATGTTTTTCGTAGAAAAGGAACCAGATCTATTTTTTCTGAATATTTTCCACAAGGGACTTTTATAAACCCATGGTCATGGTCTATCAAAGATTCAGATTTCCAATTTTTATTTATTGATGGTATTCCAATAAAGGATTGGACAGAATATATAGTAGAGCAGGATTATTATTGGGCGATGGGTGATAATCGGGATGACAGTCTGGATTCACGGTTTTGGGGTTTTATCCCTTTTGATTATATTCTGGGTGAAGCTTTGTTTACCTATTTCAGTATAGATTTATCTAACTGGAGAGGAGTTAAAGGATCTTTGCTGAATCCATTGGCTTGGGGGGAATTGTTCACTTGGGAGCGAATGAGTCGTTCAGGTACTGTACTAAGATAAAATTTTTGTAAAAAATCAATTAAATAATTGTTAAGCTATGTAATTTCTGGTTCGTATTTTGATAAATTTATTCTCATTCTAAATCTGAAATAGATAGATTTATTAAAGAATTACAACAATCAATAAGTAAGAGGAATAAATGAACTTAAAGGATAAAATATTTATATTGATTACGGCTGGTTTAATCATTGGCGGATGTTATATCTGGTATACGTATACTGAAATCACCGATCGAATGACTCAAATGGAATCGGAACAACTAACTCATGTTGACCAGGTGAATAAGGAATTCAGGAAAGATTTAAAAACGTTGGACCTCCAATTTATCGGACGTGGAAAGCATGTGCGAAAAGCCCAAAAAGATATTATTTCCAACCGTGAATTAATTCTATCTAAATCAGACTCGTTAGGAAGTCTCATTGAGGATGTAGCTTATAATTTAAATGAATTATCCCGGGAAGTGGATAAACATTTTGTTTCTGTAGAACAAAATATTAGAGATATAGAAGATAGTTTTGACAGCCAAAGAAGGAGAATAAACCGGAGGTTCTCAGATATTGAACAATCCCTTTTGACTCTCCAGACCGGATTAAAAGAAATTGAAGGTTTGAGCATAATTCAAACTGAAAAAGCGAAAGCGAAAGAACAGGAAAAAGAACAAAAATAAAATTCAATTCTTCCATTCAATTTATACAAATTAAAAAAATAGGGGTAGACTTCACAATGAGATTGCCTCAGAGTGAAGATCTACCCCTTCCACATACCAATGATACTTAGGAGGTACCATTAGTAGGTAAAGTAACAGTTTATATAAAACAAAACAAGTGTTTATTTTAAAAATATTTTAGGGTTTTTAAAACTTGTTCATTTATCACTTTAAAGATTAAAGATTGGAAAAAACTATGGGAAGTTTCGAAGTTTATTTATTTGATAAAAGTGCCGAGGGTCGGAGTCGAACCGACACGGGATCGCTCCCACCGGTTTTTGAGACCGGCGTGTCTACCAATTCCACCACCCCGGCATCTTATCAAATAATAAAGGTGTAAAAATTACCAGAACATCCAAATTAAATCAAAAGCTTTGAACATTAATTTTTGAGTGATGAATTGAACCGAGTATTAAAATTGCACATAAATATTCAGAAGAACTTAATACTTTAAGTCTAAGAAGGAAGGAAAAATGAACACACCAAAATATTTGATTCAAAATGTAGAAAAATATGGAGATAAACCGGCGATCTCCACAAAGGATAGTTCTGGTCAATGGCAAACAAAAACATGGAATGAGTTCCATAGTTTTGTAATGGAAATTGCAAAATCACTTATTGCATTTGGAGTAAATAAAAATGAAAAAATAAGTATTTACAGTTATAATCGCCCGGAATGGTATGGATGTTATATAGCTTCCCAATTTATTAATAGTGTTGCCGTAAGTGTTTACCATACTTCTTCGTCAAATGAAGTGGAATGGGTTGTTGGTAATTCTGATTCTAAAATCGTTTTTGTGGGAAATAATCCCAATGATAATGGAGAAACAGATAAAATGCCTAATAATAGGTTATTGCACATTCTCGACCAGTTAGATAAAGTTGAAGTTGTTGTGTTCATGAAAGGTGTGGAAAAAATAAACCATGAAAAAATAATTTCCTGGGATGAATTTATCGAAAGAGGAAGGGACTTAGAGGATTCTCAGATACAGGAACGAACCGATACTATTCATCCGGATGATTCTTCTTCCTTGATCTATACTTCCGGAACGACAGGGAATCCAAAGGGAGTAGAATTAACACATAAAAATTGGGCATTCCAATTAGAGTCAATCAAAAATATAATGAAATTTACACAGGGGGAGAAATATGTTTCTTGGCTTCCCCTTGCCCATGTATTTGGACAAGTAGTAGATAACCATTTTTGGATTCGATATGCGTTGCATATTCATGTAGTTGATAATCCTTTAAATACTGTGGATTATGCAAAAGAGGTTAAACCGCATCTGTTTGTTTCTGTGCCAAGGATTTATGAAAAAATATATTCAAATTTGAAAGCGGCGATTGATTCAAAAGCTATTTTAAAAATTGGATTGAAGATCCCCGTACTTTCAGGAATTTTTAAAAGCAAATTGAAAGCAGCTGTCGGGTTTAGTAATTTGCGTTTTGCTATTAGTGGTGCTGCACCGATCAATCCGGACATATTGAGACTTTTTCAAAAATTGGATATTCCATTATTCGAAGGATATGGTATGACAGAAAATACTGCAGGAGCTACCATCAATTATATCGGAAATAATAAAATTGGTTCTGTTGGTAAAGCTTTACCGGATACGGAAGTTAAAATTCAGGAAGACGGCGAAATTCTGCTTCGAGGTGACCATGTAATGAAAGGATATTATAATGATCGTGATGCCACAGAAGCAACTATCATTGATGGTTGGCTTCATACCGGTGATGTTGGAAAAATTGATGCAGACGGATTTGTTACAATTACCGGTCGAAAAAAAGAAATTTATGTCAATTCCGCAGGGAAAAATATTCCGCCACTTGTTGTTGAAGAAACCATGAAATCAATTCCCTTATTATCTCAGTGTTTTCTTGTGGGTGATGCACGAAATTATTGTACGGCATTATTCACTTTGGATGTGGGAGCAATCTTGAGGGATAAAATTGGGGTAGAAACTCATAAAATCCCAAAAGATCCGGGTGAACAGTTGAAACAATTAAAGGAAAATGGACACTCTTTGGTAGATTTTACTGTGAATGATAATGTCAAATCTGAAATTCAAACTCTTGTGGATGAATTAAATAAACAATTTTCAAATCCGGAACAAATTAAAAAGTTTTCCATTCTTCCAAGGGACCTGACGATTGATGATGGAGAATTGACTCCAACACTAAAAATCAGACGGAAGCAAATTCATGAAAATTGGTCTGAGGTGATCGAATCAATGTATATTGATTGACCGTGAATAACATATCATTTTTAGGGTGCGGTTCCTGGGGAGGTGCCCTTGGGGTTGTAATAGCGAAAAAGGGATTTCCGGTAACCATGTGGCATCGAAACCAAAAAATAGTTGAATCCCTAACTGACACCCGCACCCATTATTTAGTTCCGACTCTGACCTTTCCTGAGAATGTAACATTTACTTCAGAGTTGGATAAAGCCATTCGTTATTCAGACACTGTCATTTTAGCGATTCCCTCACAATCCATAAGGGGATTGCTTCAATCTACTCAAGAAATTTGGAGGGGAAATCAGACAATTGTGAATGTTTCAAAGGGAATTGAAATTAATACTTTAATGACAGTAAGTGAAGTAATAAATGATGTTCTGGGTGATGCTTATACCAAAATTGTAACAGTCTCCGGTCCAAGTCATGCAGAAGAAGTGATTGAAGGATACCCCACAACTTTAGTATCAGCTTCACAAAATTTAAAAGTTGCAAAATCTATTCAGTCCTTATTTTCCAATGAGAAAATTCGTACTTATGTTAATTTAGATATCAAAGGTGTTGAACTGGGTGGATCAATAAAAAATGTCATTGCTATTGCATCCGGAATTGTAGATGGTATTGGATATGGGGACAACACTAAAGCGGCTCTTTTAACACGAGGATTGTCTGAGATTTCAAGATTAGGTGAAGCAATGAAAGGTGATGCCAAAACATTTTCAGGATTAAGCGGAATGGGTGATTTGATGGTTACCTGTTATAGCAAACATAGCCGCAATCGTTTTGTGGGAGAGGAGTTAGGGAAGGGAAAAGTATTAGATGAAATTTTAAATAAAATGACTATGATTGCCGAGGGAGTGAACACTGCAAAATCCGTGTATCAACTAAGCCAAAAATATAACGTTGGAATGCCTATATCTCATGGTGTGCATGACATCCTGTTTAAAGGGAAGGATCCAAAGGATGCTATTCAGGAATTGATGTCAAGGGAATTAATTGTAGAATGACGCATTTTCCTGATTTGAAAGGGTTAGAAAATATTCATAATTTTAACGATTGCCCTTGTAGTTCAACGGATAGAACAAGTCCCTCCTAAGGATTAGATACAGGTTCGATTCCTGTCAAGGGTACGGTATAAAAAAAAGGAAAAATATGTTAAAACCAAGAAAAAAAATAACACGAAAAGAATTAAAAAAAGATCCTGTTTTGGAAAAAGTAGCGAATACGTATAGTTTCATTCAGGATAAACAGAAAGTATTAATTCGGATTGTAGTCGGAATAGCTGTCATATTTATTTTAATTAATTTTTGGAAAAATAATGTGAGAAAATCTACTGAGGAATCCAGCACTGTTTTTTCAATGGCACTGGTTGCGTGGCAGACAGGTGATGTAGATAATGCACAATTTCAATTTGAAACGCTCACTGACGAATTTGGAAGTACCACAAATGGAAAAATTGCACATTATTGGTTAGGTTTGATTGCTTATAATGAAGGGAATTCCGAATCTTCAAAAGATTATTTAAAACAATTTGTAAAATTTGGTAAAGAAGACATTCTTCTTCCTAATGCATATCGAATATTAGCAAATTTATCCATAGATGAGGATGACGATGAAAATGCACTTTCATATTTTATAAAAGCTGTTAAATACAGTTCAGGGAAAAATGAACAGATGGACCATGAATTAAATCTGGCAGGCTTTTATCTAACCCAAAATCGTGAGGAGGAAGCCAAAGCTATCCTAGTTCCAATTTTGGATAGGAAAGGAATTACTTCATCATTGAAAACAAAAGCGGAAGAATTATCCGGAAAATCGCGATCTTAATTTATTTTTAATACCTAAAAAATAACTAAAAAAACCTTTTGTAAACCTCTTGATTAAATAAGAGGTATTAGGTAATTTCAGCGCTGAAAAGTGGGCAAAATGCCCACTTTTCTTGTCTAATAACGCAAAATGAAATTAGAAGACATAATAGATTCCATGTTGGGAAAGGATATTTTTATCGTAAGTGTGAAAGAAGTTTTACGCCAGAATTTGGTACGAATAGTTGTTGATGCAGAACGACATATTTCCCTCGATAAAACTGCAGAGATTGCAAAGAAAATTCGTGAGTCCAAAGAAATTCGGGAATTGTTCCCGGATGGTGTTAGAATTGAGGTATCAACTCCCGGTGTGACTGCACCTCTTGAATACATGTATCAATATAAAAAGAATATTGGCAGGAAATTAAATATTTTACTTCAAGGCGAACTGAAGAATAATATCCGGGGAATTTTAAAAGAAGTAAAATCAGAAGGAATCCATGTTATCTCTAACGGTAAGAGGATTCAATTTTATCCATTTGATGAAATCCGAAAAGCAACCGTACAGGTTTCATTTTAAAATACTATGGAGGCATTTTGATAAACAGGGAATTAATTGAAATATTTTCTGAATTGGCTCGAAACAATAATGTGGATCGTTCCGAATTGGGTACTATTATTGAACAATTATTTTTGTATATCATTGAAAAGCAATTCGGTGATTCTTCTAATTGCAGTGTGATCGTCAATGTGGATAAAGGTGAAATTGAGATCTACGCTGAAAAGACAATCGTTAAGGCAGTATCCGACCCCATCAGTGAAATCACTCTTGAGGATGTTCATAAACTGGAACCGGATATTACGGACTTGAAATTAGGTGATCCTTTTGTGGAAGTCATAGATCCAAAAGTATTTGGAAGAAGAATGATAAATCATGCAAAAAATTTCTTTTCCCAAAGACTGCAGGATATAGAACGGCAGGTAACGTTTGAAAATTATGAAAAAAGAGTTGGAGAAATTATCATTGGTACGGTTCATCAAAATTTAAGGGAGGCAATTCTGATCAATATTGAAAGAGCAGAATTAAAACTTCCTAAGTCGGAACAAATTCCTTCAGAATATTACCGTCGGGGAGATACAATCCGATCCGTGATAAAATCAGTAGAGATCAAAGCAAAAGGACCCGAAATTATCGTCTCCAGGAGTGACAACCATTTCCTGTATAAATTGTTTGAAATGGAAGTACCGGAGATCGAAGAAGGACTTGTGGATATCCGTGCTGTCGCCCGATATCCCGGTGAGCGGGCAAAAATCATTGTTCACTCCCATGACAGAAGAGTTGATGCAGTGGGGGCGTGTGTAGGAATGCGTGGGAGCAGGATTCAAGCAGTTGTACGGGAATTAAACAATGAAAAAGTGGACATTATCCCATATAGTGAACGCTCGGAAATATTGATTTCCAGAGCCCTTGCACCTGCAAAACCCATTGATCTTTATATAGATGATGACCGTAAATATTGTGTTGCAATTTTTGATGATGATGATTTAGACACTGCAATTGGAAAAGCCGGTATGAATATTAATCTGGCTAGCAGATTGGTAGATTACCGTATTGATGCCTTCGGAAAAACTGAGTATGAGAAACAGCAAAAAGAACAAAATACTCAATTGTGTGATCTACCTGATATATTGCCCAAAACTGTTAAAAGTCTTGAAAAAATGGGCATCAACACTATCTCAGAAGTGTTAGGTGCAGACGAAGAAAAAATGACAGGAACTGATGGAATTTCATTAGGTTCACTTGAAGTTGTTTATAATACAATTCAACAATTTTTAGCCGAGGACGAAGCAAATGGTACACCAGATGAAGATCATATGGAAATAACAGATACAGTAGAAGAAGAATTAGTTCAAAAAGATTCATGAATGTATCCATAAAATCTGAATGAGAATTTTCCAAATAGCAAAAGAGTTAAATATTTCCCATAAAGGAATTATTTTATTTCTGGACACCAAGGGGATAAAAGTGGGTCTTATGGATTCAATTGATCAACAGATTCACCAATTGATTCTCAATGAGTTCTCCAAAGAAAAAGAAATAGTGGATCGTTATCGTAAGGAAAAGGTCCGGAAGGAAATTCATGATACCCGTGTTCGTCAGAAACAGCAGGAAAAAAGTAACCTGAAACTATTAACGTTAAAAGAGCAACGCAGTTTAGAGGAACAGGAACTAATAAAACAAAAAGCAAGAGAAGAAGAAAAGCAGAAACAGGACGCTGAAAATAAGAAAAAAGAAAAGCTTAAAGCTGAGGAAGAGAAAAAGAAAAAAGACGAAAAAAATGAAGAATCCACAATAACCAAAGGCAAAAAAAGGAAAATGCGCAAGATTGAGATTGCGGATATTGAATCAGAAATTGGTTTGACCGGACGAAAACGACCTCCAAAACATACAAGTGATACAAAGAAAAAAGATGCACCCAAAAATGTACAGGAAATGGTTAAAAAAACGTTGGCAAAGATGGAGACAAAATCACGGAAAAAAG
The DNA here is from genome assembly GCA_964606925.1 of uncultured bacterium. Classification (GTDB taxonomy): domain Bacteria; phylum Fidelibacterota; class Marinisomatia; order Marinisomatales; family AB-629-J13; genus AB-629-J13. Next base: position 12,258 of record CAZSIH010000016.1, on the reverse strand, counting down.
TATATAAAAAGGAGAAGGATAAGGATGAGGAACAATCAGCAGACGGCACGCTGAATGAAATAAAAATTCCTGAATTTTCCAGTGTGGATGAATTATCAAAAATATTTCAATCCAGTCCCAGTGATGTGATTCAAAAATGTATTGGAATGGGTGTATTGGCAACCATGAATCAGCGGTTGGAATGGGATGTGATTGAATTGTTAGCTGAAGATTATGGATTTACTGCAGAAAAAATAACTGATGGTGGTGAAGAAATATTTTCATTGAAAGAATCTGAAGAGGATATTGCAAAAGCTCAGTCGAGGGCACCGGTTGTTACCATCATGGGTCATGTGGATCATGGAAAAACTTCGATTTTGGATTATATCCGAAAAACGAATATCGTAGCCGGGGAATCCGGTGGAATTACTCAGCATATTGGTGCCTACAAAGTTGAGTTGGAGGATGGAAAATATATTACTTTTCTTGATACTCCGGGACATGAGGCATTTACCGCAATGAGGGCAAGAGGAGCGCAGGTGACGGATATTGTCATTCTTGTCGTGGCAGCCGACGACAGTGTGAAGCCTCAAACAATTGAAGCGATAGACCATGCCAGAGCGGCGAATGTTCCACTTATTGTGGCGATTAATAAAATTGACAAACCCGGTACTGATGTGGAAAAAGTGAAACGGGAGTTATCTGACCATGATGTTTTGGTTGAAGATTGGGGAGGAAAAATTCAATCTGTCTCAGTTTCTGCAAAAACCGGTGAGGGAATCGAGGATATTATGAATAGTATTCTCCTCGAATCTGAGATGCTGGAGCTTAAATCAAATTTTGACACGTTGGGTCGTGGTACCATCATTGATTCAAAGTTAGATAAAGGTCATGGACCTATGGCTACCATTCTTATCAGGAAAGGAACTTTTCATGTAGGGGATCCATTTTTATGTAATAATAATTCCGGTAAGATTCGAGCCATAATGAATGAAAGAGGACAAAGAATTAAGGATGCAATACCATCGGATGCAGTACAAATCTTAGGATTCGATCAGGTTCCCCAGGTTTCCGATATCATTGCCATTGTAAAAAATGAAAAAGATTTAAAAAGACTCTCAGCTGATCGTCAACGAATTCGAAGGGAAATTGACCATCGTAGATTTACCACACATTCTTTGGATGAAATGTCCTCCCTGATACGTGAAGGGAATATTAAATCACTGCCGTTGATAATCAAGGGCGATGTAGATGGAAGTATTGAAGTATTATCTGACACATTGGGTAAACTCCAATCTGAAGAAGTACGGGTAAAGGTTATCCACCGGGCAGTTGGTATGGTCACCGAATCCGACGTTTTGCTGGCAGAAACATCTCAAGCAGTCATAATCGGATTTAATGTTCAGGTTTCATCAAATGCAAAACTTCAGGCGAAACAGACCGGAGTTGACATTCGGAATTACACGATTATTTACGATGCAGTCGAAGATGTGAAGATGGCTTTGGAAGGATTGTTGGAACCGGAGATCAAAGAAGAAATTACCGGGACAGCGGTGGTGCAGGAACAATTTAAAATACCTAAATTAGGATTTATCGCCGGTTCAAAAGTATCTGAGGGAATTATTAAGCGAAGTGACAAAGCCCGTCTTATAAGGGAGGATGATATCATTCTGGATAATTGTGATATCTCATCATTGAAAAGATTCCAGGAAGATGTGAAAGAAGTGAAAGAAGGATTAGAATGCGGAATAGGTCTTTCTGGAACTACAAAATTCAAGGAAGGGGACATCATCGAAGTGTACGAAGTAAAAGAAATAAAGAGGAAACTTGAACTCATTTGAAACCACAACGACCCTATAAAAGATCGGACAGGGTTGGAGAACAAATCCTTGATATTGTCACAGATACTGCAGCCAGACATATTGACCTGAATCACCTGGGATTTATTACTTTTACAGGAATAGACGTATCTCCCGATCTCCGATCTGCTAAAATTTTTTTCAGTATATTAAATCCTACCGATGATATACAAAATATTGTATACAAATTAAATGGGATTGTAAAAGGATTTAAAAAATATCTGGGACTGGAAATGAGAATAAAAAATATCCCTGATTTGAGATTCATTTACGATAAATCATTAGATTACTCAGAGAAAATGAATCAAATAATTCAATCCATTGATATTCCACAAGACAATGATTCTTAATGTATATAAACCTGCAGGATGGACGTCTGCAGATGTGGTGCGGAAGGTAAAACGGTTGACTGGAGAGAAAAAAGTGGGACATGGGGGAACTCTCGATCCCTTTGCCGAAGGAGTACTCATTATCGGTACGGCTAAGGATACGAAAAAACTTACTTCTGTTACTGCATCGGATAAAACATATGAAGCATTGCTGAAACTGGGAGAAGAAACCGATACTCTTGATGTAACCGGAGCAATCGTGAAAACTAAAGAGATTCCACCATTAAAAAAGAAAATTATTGAAGATGTATTCACAGGATTTAAAGGAGATATATTGCAGACTCCCCCGGCTTATTCAGCGAAAAAAATAAATGGTGTCAGATCATATAAAATTGCACGCCAGGGAAAAGCTGTAATTCATCAACCGGTTCAAGTTCATATTTATTCGCTAAAGCTTTTGGACTTTGACTCCAAATCAATTTGTTTTTCTGTCACATGCTCAAAGGGAACCTATGTTCGTGTTTTAGGTAGTGATATTGCCCAAGCTCTGAATACATTGGGATATTTGAAAAATTTGATCAGGACATCCATTGGGCAATATTCCCAAATGCAGTCAAAACAGATCTCTGAATTAGAGAAAGAATGGAAATATATTTCAGTTTAGATAATATTTCATCCTACAAATCATCAGTTTTGACAATCGGAAGTTTTGACGGGTTACATCGGGGTCATCAGGAAATTGTCAACCGGACGATTCACATGGCAAAAGGGAAACGAGTTCCATCAATTGTTGTCACATTTGATCCACATCCTCGTCATATTTTAAATCATGAAGACTCAAAACTTCCTATCATTCTTGATTTGAAAAATAAATTAACAATGTTGGAAGATTTAGGTGTGGATGGGACATTGGTTATCAAATTTACTCCTGAATTTTCAACTATTTCCGCATCTGACTTTTTGAAGGATATCATCGAGAAAATATTTCATCCCGGTGATTTAGTGATCGGATACGATCATCATTTTGGACACGAACGGTCTGGGAGTCCGGAGTTTGTGGAAGAATATGGAAAGAAAACGGGAATAAACGTGGAAATTGTGAAAGCAATTTCTGACGAAGGATCGATCATATCCAGCACCCGGATCCGTGAACAGATCAGGGATGGGTATATCCGCCGTGCTAATTTTGAACTCGGGTGGATTTACGGATTTAATGCAAAAGTTGTTAAAGGGGCAGGACGGGGACATGACTTAACTTTTCCCACTGCGAATTTTATTCCGCTTGACTCAGATCAGCTTTTGCCGAAAAATGGAGTGTATTTTACAAGGGGAAGAGTTGCTGGGAAACAATTGTATGGAATGTGTAATTTAGGATTGCGTCCTACGTTTGATGAAGGTAAATTTGTTATGGAAGTTCACTTCTTTGACTTCCACGATGTTAACTTATATTCAAAAAATATCCGGATAGAATTTTTAGAACGGATTCGAAATGAAATTAAATTTGAATCAAAAAATGAATTAATGTCCCAATTAACGAAAGATAAAAAACATTGTTTGGGATTATTGGATAAATATTATTAGGAGAAAGAATGACATTAACTGTTGAAAAGAAAAAAGAAATAATAAAAAAAATTGGAGAAGATGAAAAAAATACCGGTTCATCCCAGGTGCAGGTTGCATTATTGACGGAGAGAATTCGGGATTTAACAGAACATCTTAAAATAAATAAAAAAGATAATCACTCGAGACATGGATTAGTTAAGTTGGTATCCAAAAGGAAAAAACATTTGAAATATCTACGGAGAACCAATCCTGAAAATTATAGTCGAGTCATTAAAGCATTAAATATTAGAGGATAATACAAATAATGATAAAAAAAACAAAAAGTATCGGCGGAAAAGAATTGTCGATAGAAACGGGCAGAATTGCCCGACAGAGTAATGGATCAGTTATCGTGTCTTATGGAGAAACAACCATTCACGTTGCTGTCAACTCTGCAAAAGAAGCGAGGGAGGATATAAATTTTTTCCCGTTACAAGTTGAATACAGGGAAAA
>CAZSIH010000016.1:0-8026 GCA_964606925.1 uncultured bacterium | reverse complement strand
CTCCCACTTTCACGTCGAAGACAGGGCACAACATTATGCCGGAGGCAACTTCCCCGGTGGGTTTTTTAAACGGGAAGCACGACCATCAGAGCATGAAGTGCTTACAAGTCGTTTAACGGATCGTCCCATCAGACCGTTGTTCCCAAAAGGTTTTAAAAATGAAACACAGGTTATGATCACTGTTTTACAAAGTGATGGTGAAAACATGGCGGATGTATTGGCGGGGGTTGGAGCCTCTGCCGCATTGAGTCTATCATCCATTCCCTGGAATGGACCTATCGCTACAGTTCGTGTAGGTCGGGTAAATGGAGAATATATTTTGAATCCAACCCGGACTGAACGATTGGAATGTAATATAGATTTAATTGTTTCCGGAAATGAAGAAACAGTGGTCATGGTTGAAGGCGAAGCAGAAGAAGCATCTGAAAGTGAAATCCTGGAAGCATTGAAATTTGCTCATTCAGCTATCAAGGATATCATTGATCTTCAAAAAGAGTTGTTAAACGATGTGGACGTGGTAAAAAATGAAATAGTTTTTCCTGAAGAAAATGAAGCTCTTACGCAAGCAGTTGAGAAAATTATCGGAAATCAGATTGAAGATATTATTCAAATTGTTGATAAGACTGAAAGATCCAAAGCAAAAGATTCTTTAATGAAATCAGTTTGGGAATCTTCAGAAGAAAATTTTCCTGAAGAAGAAAAAGTAATTAATGAATATATCAATGACAAATTCAAAGCAGGATTCCGTGAGCAAATACTCGGTTCCGGTAAACGAAGTGACGGACGAAAAACTACAGAAATTCGTCCTATCACGATAGAACCGGATTTCTTATCGAGAACCCATGGGTCAGCATTATTTACCAGGGGAGAAACTCAAGCACTGGTCATTACCACTCTTGGAACCAAACGAGATGAACAAATTGTTGATTCAATGGATGAAGATTATAAAAAGAATTTTTATCTTCATTATAATTTTCCACCGTATTGCGTTGGTGAAACGGGTAGAATTGGATTCACGAGTCGTCGTGAAATTGGCCATGGGCATTTAGCTCAGCGTGCCATCAGTCCGGTTCTTCCTGATTATGATGATTTTCCATACACCATCCGATTGGTTTCAGAAATTATGGAATCTAATGGTTCGTCATCAATGGCTTCCGTTTGCGGAGGTTCACTTTCTTTAATGAGTGCCGGTGCACCCATTCAGGGTCATGTAGCAGGAATCGCAATGGGATTAATCACTGATGGAAAACGTACTGAAATTTTAAGTGATATCATGGGAATGGAAGATCATTTGGGTGATATGGATTTTAAAGTTGCAGGAACCCGAAAAGGAATTACTGCCATTCAGCTTGATCTGAAAATAGAAGGAATTTCTTTTGAATTGATGGAAAATGCCATGAAACAGGCACATGAAGGAAGGATGCATATACTTGGGCTGATGGAAGAGGCGATTTCCAAACCAAATGAAATTTCCAAATATGCTCCCCGAATTCTTTCACTTCAGATTAATCCAGAAAAAATTGGCGCATTGATCGGTCCCGGTGGAAAAAATATCAAAAAAATCATCGAGGATACCGAATGTGATATTAATGTGGATGATGATGGGGTCGTAACGATTTCCGGTGAAAATGTGGACAAATGCAAAGATGCTATGGTCTTGGTGGAAGCAATCACCATGGAACCGGAAGTGGGGCAGGAATTTGACGGAATTGTAACACGTCTCATGACATTTGGTGCTTTCGTGGAATTTGCTCCGGGAAGAGAAGGATTGGTTCATATTTCCGAAATGGAATGGCGAAGGGTTGAAAAAGTTGAAGATATATGTAAATCCGGTGATGCAATGAAGATTAAACTGATAAAAATTGATGACCAGGGACGTCTTGATTTCAGCCGAAAAGCACTTCTTCCTAAACCGGAAGGATATATTGAACGCCCCAAACATCCACGACGGAGTGATAACAGAAGTGGTGGCGGAGACAGAAAAAAACCCTTTTCAAAAAGGCGAAGGTTCTAGCAACCATTAATATCTCTTTAACGTGAAAAAACCGTTTTACGTTAATCCGAAAATACTGAGTATGGAGTATGCCGTTCGGGGCCCCATTCCCCAAAGGGCAGCAGAATTAAAAAGATTGGGGCGAACCATCATTCCCTGCAATATCGGAAATCCCCAAGCGTTAGGTCAGAAACCGCTTACATTTTACAGGCAGGTGTTGTCTCTTCTTGAATATCCGGAGATTCTTAAGGATAAAAATCACCAAATTCGCTCTGTTTTTTCGGAAACCGCAATTGACTATGTTCACACCATCCTGGTAAAACTGGAGACGGGAATGGGTGGTTATTCGGACAGTAAAGGTCACAAATTTATCCGTAAAGCAGTTGCAGAATTTATTGATAGAAGGGATGGTGTGAATGGAAACAATGGAATACGATCCCATCCCGACAGCATATTTCTCACAGATGGTGCAAGTGAAGGTGCAAAAAATATCATAGAACTCCTTATCATAAATAGCAATGACGGAATCATGATTCCCATTCCGCAATATCCCCTGTATTCAGCCACCATTCAGCGATGCGGGGGAGTTCAGGTGAATTATTATCCGGATGAAGAGAAAGGATGGCTTTTATCACGAAACGATTTGGAAGAGAGTTTTTCTCAGGCTAAAGCAGACGGAGTGAATATTCGGGCAATTGTGGTCATTAATCCGGGAAATCCAACCGGTGCTGTACTGAATAAGGACAGTGTGGATGACGTTGTAGATTTTGCTTCGGATAAAGGAATTTCCATCATTGCGGATGAAGTTTATCAGGATAACACATACGGCTCTAAATTCCATTCATTTGCTCATGCAATTTGGAATCGACCTGATGTCTCACTTTTCAGTTTACATAGCGTTTCCAAGGGGTTTTATGGCGAATGCGGACATCGGGGAGGTTATCTTGAAGTGCGGAATGCACCAAAACCGGAATCCACGGATCAATCCCTGATTGACGTTCTTTTTCGGCAGGCTTCAGTAAACCTGTGTTCAAACACTTCAGGACAGGCTCTTGTTTATCTCATGGTGAATCCACCGCCGGAGAATTCAACTGCCGGAACATTACATAAAACGGAAGTGGAAGCAATCCTTAAAGAATTACATAAAAAAGCGATTATTATAAAAAATTCTTTTAAAGATATGGAAGGAGTGAAATGTTTCGGTGATGTGGGAGCTATGTACCTGTTTCCAATGTTGGAGGTTCTACCGGAAAATACAACGGATTTTGATTACTGCATGGCATTGCTGGAAGCAACGGGACTCACCACAGTTAACGGAAGCGGATTTGGTCAAAAAGAAGGGACACATCATTTAAGAATTGCGTTTCTTCCACCTAAACCAATGCTTGAAGAAGTCTTGCCTAAGTGGATGGACTTCCATGGGAATTACATCAAGTCTTAATGTCATTGCTATCCGCCGAATGGCGGACAGGTAATTTGGTTTTGTTTTCAAATTCATCTTTGTAATTTCATCTCAAGCTTCAACTATAAATCTTAGTTTAATTATAAAGATATTTCATTGTACTCTTAATGTTTATTCGTTAAGTTAAAGTGACAGTTTAATAAAAATAATATTGAATGAGTCTCGATAATCCCCAAATAAAGAAACTATATTATTCTATTTCGGAAGTAAGCAAGATCACCGGATTGAAACAATATGTTCTTCGGTATTGGGAAACGGAATTTACACAATTAAAACCACCGAAGAACCGTGCAGGAAACCGAACCTACCGTCAAAAAGATATTGACATCATCCACAAAATAAAGGGATTATTATATAAAAAGAAATTTACGATTGAGGGTGCCAGGAAACAGATGGAAACCGGTTCTAAAACTACCGAAACGGACGTGGATTCTCACTCAGAGAAAAATGCAGGAATAAACCCTGAAGTTTTAGATAAACTGAAACAGGAATTGCAGGATATTCTTAGAATCATTAACGAATGATTCATATTATTTTTTTGACTTAATATTTTCCTAATAAAAAAAGAACGATGCGACCGTCTTCATCCCGATTCATCGGGATTATTCCGGTCGGGTAACTCGAAAAAAAAAGAAACGGAGCGTGGCGCAGCCCGGTAGCGCACTTGACTGGGGGTCAAGGGGTCGTGAGTTCAAATCTCGCCGCTCCGACAAGTAAAAACCTTGTATTATTGAAGATGCAGGGTTTTTTAAAATGAATAAAGTAGCCCATACATTGCTTTGGATTGGATTTTTTGTAATATGGTTTATGTTATTTTTGTCATTTCTGGATCAAAGTAGGAATGAGATTATCATTCATTTTACTGCATCTATGATTCCAAACACTCTGCTATGGATTATCGCATGCTTATTATCTGGAAAAAGAAATTTTCTTCCATTTTTAAATAAATAATCTATCTGCATTTCAATCTAACATTCGAGAGGTTTTTGTTTCTCATCACTTTGTAGAAAAGTGGAGATGGGAGAAATTGCAATAAGGTTTGTTTGTGAGATGATGGGTAGATTTGAGAATATTGATGATGAGAAACAAGCACTTGATTGGGATTTTTCTTTGACTTAATTTTTCTCCCGAATTGCTGATAATTGCAATCTCAACCAAACAATTTATTTAATCCGATTAATAATAGGAATGATAATATGGCGACTTTGATTTTGCGGGATACACACCGAGCATTGGAAGAGAAAATGAAATCTCTTGATAAATTAAAGAGAGAGACTTCATTAAAGATTAGAGATGCAGCTAGTCATGGAGATCTTAAGGAAAATGCGGAATACCACGCTGCCAGGGAGGAGCAGAGTTTAATAGTACGTAAGACACAATTGATGCAGACCCATTCGCCATTCCAGATCATCGAGTATAGCGAAATTGAAACCGACAAGGTAGGATTTGGCAATAAGGTTACAATCCGTGAAGAGGGCAAAGATGAGGCCGAAGACTATTACCTATTAGGTCCCATCGAATTTGAGTTGGATCTTTATCCTTTGGTTGTAACCTACCATTCACTTTTTGGCCAAACCATAGCTGGGAAAAAGATTGATGAAGATTTTACGCTTGAAATCGAAGGTAAAGAGACGATGTTCACAATTACTGCAATTGAAAAGATTTCTGCAGAATGATGATTAATAAAATCTTACCTCTTTGTAAAAAAGTGGGGATGTGATAAATTTGAATTTGTAAAATAATTAATCATTTATGTGACGCAAATCACAAAAACGTGAATCGAATTGAAAAAAATAAAATATTCATGCAAATATTTTGAATAATTGTATCTGTGTAAGTAAAACAAAAATGTTTATTTAGGTCATTCAGGTGAGTGTTTTCTATATTCCAAATAATAATAAAAACATCAAAAGGAGTTTTAAATTGAAACATTACACATCCATAATTTGTACCGCACTACTTTTCATGTGTGTGAACAATGGTATTGCCCAGACGAAGAATTACAACTCATCAAAGAGTAATACGTCTTCAATAAATATGGTAGGATCTGACATGACAAGCATTCTCAAGTGTTTGAGTAAGGTGCGTCTCTCAAGTTCCGATAACTACTTGGTAAAAAAAGCAGGGAGCGGTGGTACTTTATCAGAAAAACAGGCAAATAGGTTGGCTGAACTTGCTGTAACCCATTGTGGTAAAGATGAAAAATCAACTTCTGAGGGTATTGTAAGTTCAGGCAGGAAAACAGATGGATCATCCATTTCATCCGGACAGAAGAAAAAGAGAAAAAGTAAGGCAAAATCGGTAAAGAAAATAAAACGGCGCACTTCTGCTATTAGCCGAACAAAAAAACAAACGTCCAAAGGTCTGAGCAAGTCTGAAAGGATTTTTGATATGGGAGAGGGTGTGTCATCTGAAAGTTTAATTGGTGCATGGGAAGTGAAGGACGCTTGTGTATTTGAGCCGGGTTTTGAAGGAGAAGGGGAATGCGCATCCAAAGAAGATATCCTGGAATATATTGCCAATATAAATTTATTGGTAAAGGATAACGGTACAGGATTTTTTGACGCTGATGGAGAAAGAGAAGACCTTTCATGGACCGAAAATGATATGAATGGATTACAGGTTGATATTGGCGATGATGATTTTGGGCAATTCAGTTTATCTTTAGAAGGGGAATTGACCATATCCGATGATTTTGGATCTGAATGTGTCAATGATGAAGATGAAGAGATTGAAGGGATTGATAATGAGGCGGATTGTACGAACGAAGGTGGATCATGGGAAGAAGCCGCATCAATGGTATACATTTTTACCCGATTACCTGAGGGAACATATGATACAGAAACAGGAGAAAGAATAGTTTCAAGTGCAAGAAAAAGCTGGTGGCAAAGAGCAAAAAGAAGAGCAAGAAAAGCCGCAAGAAAGGCTGCAAAATCTGCCCAGCGTGCTGCAGCAGAATCCGCAAGGAGAGTTGCTGAAGCCGCAGCCAAAGCAGCTCGGGACCTTGCCGCTGCATTGGAGAAAGAAGCATTAAACTTAGCCAAAAGTATAGCAAAAAGTGCTACAAGCTCCTATAATGCGCAAATAAAATTAGCAGGTGATCTTGCAAATCAGTTAACGAACTCTTCGGCATATGCCAGCATGGTAAATATTTTAGAAAGTAATGGTACACCAACTCTCGAACAGTTTAGCAGTATCTTAGATGAATGTGACTTATTAGGGCAAATGATGGAAGATCTAAACAAAAAAGGGATGAAATCATTTTTTGTCGGTGTTGCCGGATCAAACAGCGTTGGTTATGGTGATGCGGGGTCTGTGAATTTTGCAGTATCCATCGGAGATATGCTGACAGTCTGGGATGATATAAAACATTTCAGGGAACCATCTCTCGTACCAAATATGGCCATTCAATATACAAAAAGTAAAATTGTTGGAACCCAATATGGTACTGACGCCGATATTGTTTTTGGCTGGAATACAGATGAACCCCAAAATACATATGGGGATTTTTGGGACTTCTCTTTCGGAGTGGAGGCTTTTGGAGGATCGATATCATCTTCCTCTGCAATTGCGGCTCCAATTATCAAATGGAATAAGGTATCCGGAGGCAGATATCTCGGTCAAGGATTTTCTGTGGGAAAAGGAGATCCATTAAGTGCAGATCTTACTTTTGGATTTGGGAATTGTTGTATTCTTCATATCAATAATAATATGAAGCATAAATGTAACTGATAAGATATTTTACAAAATCTGATAGAAAAAGTCCTGGTACAGGGCTTTTTTTATTTATCCACCTCTTTGTAAAAAAGTGGGGATGGGGTAAATTGAAGAGATGAAATTGGAGAAATGATGAAATATCAAAACAAACCACATAAGAAAACCGAAGATAAGAAATCCTATATAACAAAAATAAGAGAAGAAGAACAAAAGAAAATGGATAGGTTTAAAAAAACTAATGGTAAAAAAAACAAAGACGATTCAGAAAAAGTAGATGATACTAGTCAATGACTGAAATAGATTAGTGGGGATGTGATATATTGTAAATATTTTTGTTTTTAGAATGTTGCGTAGTTTCGTATCTATGATAATGGAGAAAATATTATGAAAAATATAATTTCAATGCTTATACTATATTTACCTTTGTTAATAGTGGCACAAAATTCATTAGAAAAGAGTAGGATTGAAGACCGAGCTAAATGGGAAGGGTTTCAAAGACGTATTGAAGGAGCCGTTGAACGTGGTGAGATGACTCAAGAGCAGCCTCGTGAAAGCTGTGCTGAATTCAGAAGAAAGATTGCAATGCGTGATACTGATATAGTTGGACACTACGAAAAATTAGGTATAAGAGATCTAAATCGCATAAAAAATGCTCTTATGAAGTATGGGATTTCTGATGGTCAACTTGATGCTGTTTCATGTGGAATGCTAAGAGTAATTCGTGCAGCAAAAGCAGAAGGGGATAATTTCGAAATGAACCCTAGGGTACAAGCCTATTTTCAGGACAGGATTGGTCTTCCTCAAGACCAGACTCAATATGTTAAGGATATCTCTATCAGAATAGCTAATCGTTT
>CAZSIH010000015.1:21981-26470 GCA_964606925.1 uncultured bacterium | reverse complement strand
AACCGCTTGTATCCCAATAAGAATTTTGGCTGTATCGTTGATTATTTCGGCATTTTTGATGATGCAGCTGAAGCATTACAATTTGATGATAAATCGGTAACTAAAGTCATTACGAATCTGAACTTATTGAAAGCCAAACTCCCGGAAGCCGTGAAAGCCTGTTTGGCACATTTTTCCGGTGTGGATAGAACTATGGAAGGATTTGAAGGATTGGAAGCAGCACAAGAATGTATTAATACCGATGAATTGAAAGATGCCTTTGCCAAAGATTATGTGGTATTGGCAAAACTCTGGGAATCGCTTTCACCCGATGCAGTGCTGAATCCATTTTTGCAGGATTATCGGTGGTTAAGCCAAGTTTATCAATCGGTTCAACCCGCATTAGATAATATCGGTAAAATGCTCTGGTTCGCTTTTGGCGCACAAACAACAAAACTGATTCACGAAAATATCCATGTAGGCGATTTGCACGATGATTTGGAAGAATTCATTATGGATGCAGATGTGATTGATGATTTGTTCAATAATCCTGATCCAAAGAAAGTGAAGCAATTAGAGAGAGAATTGATCAAGCGTTTCAAGCGTCAACAAGGAAATCCAAAATTTAAAGCATTGAGCGATCGCTTGGAAGCATTGAGAGATAAAGCCGAACAAGGATTGATTTCCAGTATTGAATTTGTGAAAGAACTCTGCAAATTAGCCAAGGAAACCGTGGAAGCCGAACAGGAAACACTTACTCAACAAGAACAGAAATCTGCAAAAGAAGCGCTGACAGATTTGTTCCTTGAATTAAAGACAGACCAAACTCCTGCAGTCGTTGAACGCATTGTTTCGGATATTGATGAAATTGTAAAAATTGTCCGTTTTGATGGCTGGCAAACGACCACATCCGGCGAAAGAGAAGTGCAACGCTCACTTCGCAAAACGCTCTTGAAATATAAATTACATAAAGACCAAGATTTGTTTGAACGGGCGTATGCGTATGTTAAGCAGTATTATTAGGATGAAAAAAAGCAGTTTAACCCTCAATCAACCTGACGTGAAAAGTGCGGTGCGTAAATGATGGTTTGTGGTTTTATGAAAGTAAATTTGAAAAAGGAAATGCTTGTGGTGAAATTTTTCACGCAGGTTATTTTATCCGTTAAGCAAATAAATCCTTGGTCATTATGATGTTTTAGCGTTATAATGCTAATTCTAATAAAAGGAGAATTTGATGTCAATTTTAAATAAAAGATCAACTATCTATTTCGACCCTGAAGTTCACAGAGCTTTAAAGATCAAAGCTGCGACTACATCCAAATCAATCTCAGAGCTTATTGATGATGCGGTTCGCCAAGAGTTATCAGAAGATGAAGAAGATCTACGCACTTTCGAAGAACGAATCAATGAACCTACGGTCTCATACGAATCCGTTTTGAAAGATTTAAAAGCGAATGGGAAAATATAAAATAGAGTTCAAGAAATCTGCAATTAAAGAACTCAATACAACTCCAAAAAATGACTTAAAAAGGATTCTTGCTAAAATCAAATCATTATCGGAGAATCCCCGTCCTAAGGGATGTATAAAACTTTCAGGAAAAGAACGATATAGAGTAAGGCAGGGGAATTATAGGATTTTATATTCAATTGAAGACGATATATTAGTCGTGTATGTTGTGAAAGTCGGACATAGAAAAAATGTTTATCGGTAAAATGTTTTTGATTTGCAATTGGTTGATGTTTAACAAATTAAATGTATTGTTCTCATCGGTTATTTCCTAATCACCGTGATCTTCTCAACTGCATTTAATCCATCCCGATCGTAAACAGACAATAAATACACTCCGCTTCCTACCAATTGTCCGGATTTATCCCGACCGTCCCACATAATTTGATCTCCGTGAACACCCAAATCTGCATGTTTAATTGAACGAATCACATTCCCGGTTATTGTGGTGACTAAAAGTGAAGAGGACTGAACCGTTCCTGAAATGATCAACGGTTTTACCGAGGGAATGTAAAACGGACTGGGAAATACTTTTAGTTTTGAGTAATCCTTTTTTTGTTCGGTGAAGGGTATTTTCAAACTATTGATTCCTCTGCTTGTGGCAATATATGCTAAGCCTCGTTGAGGGTCAAAAACGATGTCTGAAACTTGATCAGAAAGTAAAGGAGTATCATGTTCACGGATTCCATTTGCATCGGGCCAATACAGCGTGTTATCCAATAAAACATACACTCCCTGTGTTGGTGATACAGTCCAAACATTATTTTGCGGGTCAACTTTTATTTTTGCGCCGGGATCAGGTCCACCGAAAGAAACTTGGGGGAAATAAGCAAACGGTGTCCCGTTCACTCCCACCGGACCTTGCCTTTTTACAGGATTCATATCATCATTTTGGAGATCAAAATAAGTCAATCCGTTCGATGATAATGCATACAACCTGTCTCTAACAACAGAAACAGACCAAATAGATTTATTTGTGTAAACGGAAGAAAGATCAATGTCATTTACAAAAATTTCATTTCCATTTTGGGACATCATCATCAATCCGCCATTGGGGTAATCATTCTCATCAACTGTATTTTCTTCACCGGTGAAAAATCCGATCCAGATCCTGCTCCAGGGATCGCTGGTAATTGTATTCGGTGTCAGGGAAAAAGTATAATCAGAATCATCGTAGCTGAAGGATGTCCAAATATCATCGGATGTCCTTTTGTGAATGGGAGTGAATTTGGTTGTGGCATAAGCGTCTGCTACCCATAGATTCCCTTGATCGTCAAACTCCAAATCTTTCACAACCATATATTCGTCCCTGTAATAATCAAGGAAAGTCGTATCGATAAGTGTGAAATCCCCGGGATTATCCACATCAATGATGACAATTCCTCCACCGTGACGGCGAGGTTCGGGATAGGTTCCTCGGATTGCACAATAAACCTTTCCGTCCGGACCCTGCTCAATGTCAGCAATATATCCGCCAAAATCAACAGGAATTGTATCAGCAGAAAAATAGGATGGATCAAAACCATCATGGAGTAAAACTTCATCAGTGGATGTTTCAATTATATTCCGCCAACCCCATAGTTCAAGAATGGACAATCCTTTATTTGATCCCGCAACTAATCGCCCATCATTTAATATTGTAAGAGCGCTGATTTGATTTGTAGGAAGAGTGTTGGGTGCATAAATGTTAAATGTATTTTGATACAAATTTTTAATTGCCAACCCTGTTTCCAATCCTACAATAATAAGTGAATCCCTAAATGATGATATACAGTTTGCCTTCGAAGGCAAGTTGATTATTTCACTTCCTCCAATTTCCATCAGTCTTGTATGTGAATTATTAATTGCCCAAATTGCACCGGAAGATAGAGATTCCAATAAAGATAAATTGGACGCATCAGAACCCTCAATTTCCTGACTGTCTAAATTCAACGAATAAATTTCAGTGTTTAAAATAAACAAAAGAGAATCACCAGATAATTCAACATCAGTAACATTACCCACAATTTCTTCAGATATTAAACTCCATGAATTTGGATTTTCATCTGTAATGCCATTATACAAGCCGATATCCGTTCCTACATAAACACTATTATTTTGAATTACAATGGCGTTTATTCCGTTTTCTGCCAAAGTCCATACAGGATGTAAATCGTGATGTTTGAATGTCCCATCTTCAAATCGATATTCTGCAATTCCCCAATCCTGATTTTCCCGATACACTGCATAGGCAATGGAATCTCCGGATACAATGTGAGATATTTCCGAAAATTCATAGGGGAATTCACTGACAACCATTTCTATTATCGGGTCGAATCGTTGGATAAATCCCGGAGAACTTCCTCCAATCCAGAGGAGTTGGTCTCGTCCTGCCTCGATTACGGATAAATTTGTCGAGTTTAATCCATTCAGTTTTGTGTAGGGTGAAAATGTATGAGTCTGAAGATCAAACTGAAGTATCCCGCCATCGGTTGCACAATAAATATTTTCATTAATAACAGCAATGTTGCGGATATTCAGGGTTGATGTGTAACAGTTCCAATCCCCAATCCTTTCCTGAGCAATCGAAACGGAAAGACTCAAAATAACGAGGAAAACAAAACTTATATCATTCCGGTTCCCATTGATCGAGTAATATTTAATATTTTTACCCATTCAAAAAATAACCTCTTTAATTCTCCCCTATTACAGAGGAGATAATTAGCAGATCCCAATTTATAAAACTTTCTTTTTCCCCTGTCACAGGGGAAACGCAAAGGAGTCTATTAATATTATTTACAGCTGCAAGTTTAATAAGTTTGTACCTCAAGTAAACGGAGCAGGGATAAAACACAGAATAAATATTGCTAAACATATAAAACCGATCTTTTGATCTTGGCGTGAAAGCGGTTGGTGAATATTCATGACCGGAGGATGTTTTATGGTTCGCATGAGTATAAGAATCAAAGCTCCCCAAATTAGCCAATTCATTGAAAAATAACTCAACGGAATCAAGGATAACAA
>CAZSIH010000015.1:12510-21881 GCA_964606925.1 uncultured bacterium | reverse complement strand
GGTTACCGAAAAGGGAATTCCCTTGAGTAATTCCATTGGGTGAGTGAAGACATCTCCACCCTCCATCATCGCTCCCGCAAGCAGGGTTGTAAGAATGGTAATAAAAAATAATATGACATTAATCCTCGGAATCTCAGGAATTCTTAATACGACCTTCTTTTCTTCAATATTTAGGATGACTGTATCTCCCTCATGTTTTACTTTTACCACGTAATCACTATTTTTAATCTCATTTTTAAAATTTTCTATTGTTGAATTTTGTGATAGAGATCCGGATACAACCCATTTCTTACCAATTTTCCCGATTTTTTTCGGAATAAACAGATGACTTATTTCCTGTAAATATTTCCTTAATTCAGAATCGTTCATTTCTGGTATTGTAACAAATTTTAAAATGAATAATCACTTTGGAAAAATATCAGGGTTTCTCCAATAATGTAATTGAATTATGATGGCTTTCTATGAGATTCAGAATGTTGTTTTATTGCTTGGGGAATTTGTGAGACACAACCCCAAAGCATGAGTAATGCTATTGTCCAGAATTGATTAAATGATTGCTCCGAATCGTTTATTGAAAAACCTTTTATTGTGAAATACAGTGAACCTGCAAATAATAAAACTGCCAGTAGAATACGGAGTTTCCACCCAATATATTTATCCAATTGCCTCAACCGAAAGAATAATGTTTTCGAACCGGTTGTGTTACTTTCCACTCACAACTTAGTCCTTCAGGAAAGACCACAAAATCTCCAGGATGAATTTTGACAGTTCCATCTTCGGTTTTCACCTCAATTTCCCCTTCAAGAATATAGCATGATTCCTTATCGGAATAAGTCCATGGAAATTCCGACACTGCACACTCCCAAATTGGCCATCCAAAAACTCCCAATTTTACTAATTCTTCTTCGGTTAACTTTTTAGTTAATATTTTCATGATTATTTTATTGGTTAATTTTATCTATTCCCCTTCATAAAAACAACCGGTTGTACAAGTTTCTGCTACTTCAATTTTTGACAATTCCGGTAATACAATTTTCATTTTATCCCAAATCCATTTGGCTAAATGTTCGCTGGTTGGATTTTCCAATCCATTAATTTCATTCAACAATCTGTGATCCAATTGATCGTGGATGGGTTGAAATAATTGTTTTATTTCAAAAAAATCTTTTATCCATCCCACTTTTGGTTCCACAGGTCCTTTCACAAATATCGTTACATAAAATGTATGCCCATGCATCCGTCTGCATTTATGATCGTCAGGAAGGTTTGGTAAATAATGAGCCGAGTCAAATGAGAATTTTTTATATATTTCCATAATTGTTCCTAGGGAATATTCAAATATTTATGAATTTGAACACTTAAACTCCATTTTGGATTTTTCTTACAATAATCCATTGTCTTCTGAGTATTCATTTTAATCTCATCCCCATCCATCGGTTGTAAACTGAAATATTTAAAATTCAACTTTAATAATTCGTTTAAATCTAAACCGTTTTGAGGATAAACTACTTTTAATTCCTCACCTGAATGTACAACCATTTCTGTTTTTGCTTTTGGACTTACACATACCCAGTCAATACCATTTGGCGGAAGTATAGTTCCGTTTGTTTCGATGGCTATCTCAATCTGATTTCGCTTCAATTCCCGGATTAATTCAACATCCATTTGAAGAAGAGGTTCTCCCCCTGTACATACAATAAATGGAGTTTCATTGGAATTCCAAAAAGCAAGAAGGTGTTGGGTCAAAGATTTTGCATCCTCAAACACTCCGCCCCCGGGACCATCTGTTCCAACAAAATCAGTATCGCAAAAATCACAAATTGCAGTCTCACGGTCATTTTCATGACCGTTCCATAAATTGCAACCGGTAAATCGACAAAAAACTGCAACCCTTCCGGTCTGGTATCCTTCGCCCTGAATGGTTAAATATGCTTCTTTGACCTTATAACTCATTATTATAAATCAATGGATCCTTCAATCCGGCTTCCTCAAATCCTTTTAATCGCAAAATACAGGCATCACATTCTCCGCAGGGATTTCCATCTGAATTGGGATCGTAACAAGAATGTGTTAATGAATAATCAACTCCAAGTTCGATCCCGGTTTTAATGATCTTACTTTTTCCCATATCGATCAGGGGAGTATGGATTTTGATTCTACCATTTCCTTCCACCCCCATTTTTGTCGCTAAATTTGCAGTGGTTTCGAATGACTGAATAAATTCCGGTCTGCAGTCAGGATATCCACTGTAATCAATGGCATTTACACCTATAAAAATAGTGTGGGTATTTTCAACCTCTGCATATCCCAAGGCAATAGAAAGAAAAATTGTGTTCCTTGCTGGAACGTATGTTATGGGAATTCCTTCTTCCATTTCGTCTAAATTTCTATTTTTAGGAACATCTATTTTATCAGTAAGAGCAGATCCGCCTATTGATGATAAATCGATTTTGATAATTTTATGGTTTTTTAGATTATGGAAACGGACCAGTTTTTTGGCGGATCCAATTTCCCAATTATGTTTCTGCCCATAAAGAAAAGTGAGTGGTAAAACCTCAAATCCTTTATTTATTGCTAAAGCAAGAATTGTGGCTGAATCTAATCCACCACTGAGAAGGATTACTGCTTTTTCTTTATTTGGTAGAGTCATACATTAATTTTTATTCTTTCCTCAATAATTCTTTAGCCACTAAGTCTCAAAGGCACAAAGTGTTTAAAAAAGAAAAAAAAGAGAATCATGTTGTTACCTTTTATTTTTTTTCCCCAATATTAAACACATTTATTTATAGATTTATTCGTGTCTTGGAGTCTTTGGGCAAGATTTTATGAACCACATAATAATTTACAATTTTGATGCGTCTATCCCATCAAGCCAATTTGAAACTTTTTCCACCACAGATTCCAAACAACCATCGTCAAATGGTAATTTCAAACCTGCTAATTTGACCAACCCTGTAAAGGGTAAACTTCCGCCGGCTTTACATAGGCGATAATAATCTTCCCAAGCTTTTTCACGATTTTCTTCGCTCTTTATCCAAAATTGGAATGCACATGTTTGTGCTAAAGTATAGTCTATATAGTAAAATGGCATTTGATAAATATGAAGTTGCCCCTGCCAGATTCCACCGGATTTAGGGAATTCTATATCGTCATAATCTCGATCAGGAAGATAGATTGATTCAAATTCCAGCCATTTTGTTTTTCGCTCAGCAGAAGTTGCTTTCGGATTTTCATATACCCAATGTTGAAAATGATCCACACATGCACCATAAGGAAGAAAAGAAAGACTGCCTGCAATGTGTTTGTATTTGAAACGATCGGTCTCTTCTTTGAAGAACGATTCCATCCATGGCCAAGTAAAAAACTCCATACTCATGGAATGAATTTCTGCTGACTCCATAGTTGGCCAGAGATAACTTGTCAACGGTTGATTTCGGCTGGAATAGCATTGGAATGCATGACCTGCTTCATGGGTTAAAACAGTGATATCATGGTCTGTCCCGTTAAAATTAGAAAAAATATAAGGACGATTATATTTCGGGAATGCCGTACAAAATCCCCCTGCCATTTTCCCATCACGGTTGACCAAATCCATCAATTCTTCATAGACCATGATGTCAAAGAATTCACCCGTTTCAGGAGATAATTCATGGTACATTTCCTGTGCTCCGGCAACCAATTCATCAGGAGTTCCTTTTGGTTTTGGGTCCCCTTCCTTAAAATTGATACCGTCGTAAAAATATAGATGGTCCAATGCAAGAATTTCTTTTTTCTGTTCTCTAAGTTTTGTCACAATCGGGACTACATGTTCAACTATCTGTTTTCTGAAATTTGCTACTTCTTCCGGACCATAATCAGAACGACTCATCCGAAGATATCCCAGTTCAATAAAATTTTTATACCCGAGAGTCGTAGCAATTTTATGACGAAGTTTAACCAGATTATCATAAAGTTTATCGAAGAATTCAGCGTTTTTTTCAAACCAATCAAACCGAGCGGTATAAGACCGTTTTCGGATATCTCGATCTTTATGGGTATGGAACGGACCTAAACCTGCTAAATTATAAGTTTCGCCGTCAAATTCTATTTGAGCGCCACCAATTAATTTTGTGTATTCGTTCCGAAGGTCTGTTTCTTTCCTGAGCATATCCATTATTTTGGGATCAAATGTTTTTAAATCCATTTCAATACTTTTCAGAAATGTATCACCCCATTTTTCTCTCAGCTCTGATTTGAAATTGGACAAATCAATTGCTTTATCCAATTTATTATAAATTTCCTGCATGTCAGGACCTATTGAATCATAATATTCTTTTTCTGCCTTTGCATCTTCATCATGGATATTGCGGTTAAAGTTCAAACTAGCAATAGCGCTGTATGATGAATATTCCCTGTCGGATATATCCACCTCTTTCAGAACGGTGATCTGTTCAGATGCTGACTCAGCATTTTCAAATCGATCCAACCATCCATCCATCAATTCTTTTTGCGACTCAACTGAAATTCTTTTGTATGGGAAATCACTGTATTTCATTTTTTATCCTTTTTCTTTTACAATAGGACATGCCACCCAATGATCCGGTGCATGTGTTTCTAAAATGGGAATATCTTCTGCACAGGAGGGTTCCACCTTGGGACATCTCGTCCTAAAACTGCATCCCGACGGCTTATTCATAGGTGTAGGAACGTCTCCTTTCAATACAATCCGTTTTCGTTCTATTTGCTTCGGATCCGGGATGGGAACTGCAGAAAGTAATGCCTGACTGTATGGATGTTTTGGATGATGATAGACCTGGGTCGCATCACCAAATTCTACGAGATTCCCAAGATACATAACTGCAATTTTATCAGAAATATGTTCCACAACAGAAAGGTCATGAGCAATGAACAGAAAGGAAACATCAAATTCTTTTTGGATATCCATCATTAGGTTGATCACCTGAGCCTGAATGGACACATCTAATGCGGAAACCGGTTCATCACAAATGATCAGATCAGGATTGGTTGCCAATGCCCTTGCAATACCGACCCGTTGCCTTTGCCCTCCTGAAAATTCGTGTGGAAATCGTCCTGAATGATCCTTCCTTAATCCAACTTTTTCCAGAAGAGTTAACATATTTTCCCTTCGTTCTCTTGAAGTCAATTTGGTGTGAATTAAGAGTGGTTCTTCCACAATCTGGCCAACAGTCATTCTTGGATTTAAAGATGCGTATGGATCCTGAAATATCATTTGAACCCGGGAACGATACTCTCTCATTTTACGAGGATGAATTTTAGTAAAATCCACTTCTTTATCATCAAAATGATAAACGATCTCACCTCCTATTTCTACATCTGGAGCTACATATTTCAAAATATTTATCATGGCACGTCCCACAGTGGTTTTTCCACATCCGGATTCTCCTACCAAACCCACTATTTCACTCCGTCCGATGGAAAATGAAATATTATCGACTGCATTCACTTCTGCAACTTTCCGAGATAATACTCCTCCATAAACCGGAAAACTGACCGAAAGATTTTTTACATCAACGAGTGGTTTTTTAATCATCCCTGGACTCCTTCTGCAACAACATGACAACGCACAAAATGATTTGATGATAATTCAATTAAAGACGGTTCCTCAGTATAACATCTGTCTTCAACTATATCGCATCGTGTACAAAATTTACATCCTACGGGAAGATCCACAATATTAGGTACCATTCCGGAGATGGTCTCCAATTTTTCCACAGGATTATGTTCATCCGGATGGGGAATGGAATTTAACAATCCTTTTGTGTAGGGATGTAGAGGACTACCAAACAAGGATTCAACTTCGGCAATTTCCTGAATCACTCCACCATACATAACCATTACCCGTTCGCAGGTTTCTGCCACAACCGCCATATCGTGGGTGATCAAAATAACCGCCGCTTCATCGTTCTGTTGTTTAAGATCCAACATCAAATCAAGAATTTGTGCCTGAATAGTTACATCAAGTGCAGTGGTAGGTTCATCAGCTATAAGCAAAGATGGATTTTTTGCCAATGCCATGGCAATCATAACCCGTTGTCGCATGCCACCTGAAAATTGATGAGGATAATCGCTCATCCTCTTTTCCGGATCCGGAATTCCAACCCTTCTTAATAAATGTACTCCCTGATTAAATAATTCTGTATAGGACGCAATATATTCCTCTGAGATCAATTGTCGAAGTCCCAAAATCATTATCGCAAAAAGTGAAGGAAGGGCAATCCCGACAAAAAAACTAACAGCCAAATCTCCTATAAAAAATGTCCATCCTGCAATTAATTGAGAAAATAAAATACTGATGATCCCGACACTGAGGGACAGATTTATTCTGATTTTCTTCGGGATTGATCTTATGGATAAAGCGGTGGAAATGATCCCATCTCTTATAAAATCGGAAAATGATTTTGCTTTTATCGCTTCAATGACCTGAAGTCCAACTGTAAATACAGGGTTTAACGATGTCATGGGTTCCTGAAAAATCATTGCAATTTCTTTTCCACGATAATTCCGCATTTTTTGATACAAATTTTTTCTGAATTTATTAAATGCTTCTTTTTGGGGAGATTTAAAAGCAAGGTGGCTCGTAACAATAATATCTGCAATAAAGGAAATAAGAAAAGCGATTATTCCTTCAATAGGTAAAATAAAATGAATAAAAATCCATCCTAAGAAAAATAGTCGAGTTGCCCACGACCGTTTTACCCCTTTTAATTCAGGGAAATATTTAAACTCCGGTATCTTTTTGATCCTATCCAAATCATGACCATCAAAAATCAACTCGTCTTTGAATTTGATAGTGCCTTCACTTACTTCACCCGGCGGATTCGGGATGAGTTGAATAAGTGATAAAACCGATACAGATTTTCCGGAACCGGATTCTCCAACGATCCCTAAAGTTTCTCCTTGAAAAATATCAAAGTCTATGCCGTTAACAGCAGTTGCCCATTCTTTCCCGATTTTAAATCGGGTTTTGAGTCCCTTGATTTCAAATAATTTTTTCCGGATCATCGCAACCTCGAATAAACTTTCGGGTCAAACGCTTCCCTCACGCCCTCTCCAATAAATACGATGGAAAGCAACGTTAAAAATTGAGCGGAAACCGGTGCAAACACCATCCACCATTTGGTAACATTTTGGAGACCCACATCCAGCATTTGTCCCCAAGATGGTGTAGGAGGAGGCATGCCGAAACCAAGATAATCCAGTCCTACTAATGCGGAAATCCCTCCTACGATTGAAAAAGGGAAATAGGTAATGACAGGAACAAGTGCGTTAGGAAAAATATGTTTGAACATAACTTTCCCGTCAGATTGCCCCATACTCAATGCTGCAGCTACATAATCTTTCGCTTTTTCACGATAGAATTCTGCTCTCATTAAATAGGTCATACCAATCCAGTTTACTAATGTATAAATTCCAATTAATAGTAAAAATGAAGGTTTTATGATGGACGAAATTATGATGATCACGAACAGCATGGGCAGACTGGACCATATTTCAATCAATCGTTGAAAAAATAAGTCAAACTTCCCTCCAAAATATCCCATGGAACCGCCAATTAAAATCCCAAAAATGTAATTGATAATGGTCAAAATCAATGCAAAAGAAATGGAAATATTGAAGGCATAGCAAAGTCGGGCAAACACATCTCTTCCAGTGTTGTCCGATCCAAGCCAATGATTTGACGAAGGAGCTTCATACATTTTATTTCCTTCAGTAGTTATGTCTTCAAAAGGTGAGTATGGATAAGGAGGCATTAATATCCAATTTCCACTCTTTTCATTTTCAAAAGATTTTTTTAATTCACGATATCTGGTTTCTCCCGGAACATCCTGACCAAATGTTTTTCCTGCAATATATCCGCTGATAACCGGGGAAATTAATTCTCCGTTATATCTGACTAATAATGCTCTGTTGTTTATTAATAGTGGAAGGAAAAATGATACACCGTACAAAACCGTTAAAATAATTAATGAATAATATCCCCGTTTCATCGTCTTGAATTTTAACCACCTTTTTTGAAGGATGGACAAATGTTGATCTTCTGCTTTTTTCTTTCGAAACATCATTTGAAGCGAATCCTTGGATCTACGGTTGCCAAAGCAAGGTCAGAAATAATATTTCCAATCAGGCGAAGCAGTACAACCACAACTAAAAATCCCAAGGTAATGGGATAATCCCTTTGGAGAATAGCTTCATAAGCCATCCGTCCAAATCCATCAATATTAAACACACGTTCTATAAAGTATGAACCTGCAATAACGACACCGATGATATGACCTATTCCCGATGCAATGGGAATCACACTGTTTCGCATTGCGTGAAGCCATACTACCCGATTTTCTCTCAATCCTTTTGCAAATGCTGTACGGATATAATCCTGACTCAGATTTTCCAGCAAACTGTTTTTCATCAAAACTGTCATTGTAGCAAAACTGGTGATGGACCATGCAATAATGGGCAAAATCATGTGGTGAATTTGATCGATTACTTTTTCATACCAAGCCATGGTTTCCCAAATTTCAATAGGACTTCTAAACCCTCCTAAGGGGAAAATATCCCAAAAACTTCCTCCACCAAATAAAACCAAAAGGACACCACCCAATGCCCAACCGGGAATTGAATATGCAATAAAAATAACGACACTGGAACCGAAATCAAATACGGAACCGTGATTCAGGGCTTTTCGAATACCCAATGGAATACAAATTAAATATGACAGAAATATTCCCGTCAATCCAAAGAAAAGAGAAACTTTTAATCGAGGTTTCATTACCTCCGTAACCGGTCGGGCATAGGTATATGATTTTCCAAGGTTACCCGTTAATATTCCGGAGTACTCATGTTGAAAAATAACAGATTCTTTTGTCCCATCTTCCTTGAAATTTTCAACGGTAGCTTTCCAGTCAACACTTTCTACTCCATCTTTTTCAAAAACAATTAACTCATCGTTTTCATCTATTTTTACGTCTACACGCCAAATTTTTCCGTTCCGTTTCCCTACCCGTTTTTCTATGGTTGATTCATTGGATTTTATTTTAAAATCCCGATGTTTGATCTCTCTTGGCCAAATTCCAAGCCAACTTAAATATCGTTGGTAAATTGGTTTATCAAACCCGTAAAATCTTTTTAATTCTTTTAATGCAGAAGCCGGCAGGACACTTCCTCCCATCATATTCGAAGATGTCCCTCCTGCTTCGCCTCCTCCACTCATTCCTCCCATTTGTAATTGGATCATGGTTTGTTCTAACGGTCCGCCGGGAGCCAACTGAAGAATAGTGAACACCAATACTGTAGAACCCAAAAAAGTGGGAATCATCAATAGAATTCTGCGTAGAAAATAGGTTGTCATTTAT
>CAZSIH010000015.1:0-12410 GCA_964606925.1 uncultured bacterium | reverse complement strand
TCTTTAAATATTCAGGCCAGAACTTCATATCCAAAGGAGCAGGTGGAAGTTTTTTATTGTTATCTATTGCATTTTTAAGTCCAGCGGCTTTTTCTTCATCCATCCACCAGTATGGGAAAATGCTCCAAAATTCCCCTATGTATCGGGTGAACATCCATTCAGGAAATCCAAATTTATCCCAATACAAAATTCGCTGATAATTTCTCACAATGCTCCATGCAGTTGGATGCTCATCTGTAAAAATACCGTCAATTTCCCGAATAATCTCAACTCGACGATCCTGGTCAAAACAGATATCATATTCAATCAACAATTCATCCACTCGGTCACTCTTAAATCCCCACACGTTATTATTATCATTTTGATCTGCCAATTCAGACTTTAAGGAAGTTTCCGGATTCGGATACACTAACCCTCCATACGCTAGCATAGCCACAGTATAGTTTCGCTCATTTACATTTTTGATCATAGTGTTATAATCCACAAATTTGATCTGCATATCTATCCCATAATCTTTCAGCATTTGCTGAACCGGTGTCGCCATATATTCATAGGTTTTTGGTAAACTTAACTCGAAAGATAAAACACGACCGGACTCATTATGAACCAGCCACCCATCCCCGTTTCGTGATGTATATCCTGCTTCGTTTAATAATTGAACCGCTTTTTCAGGATCGGGATGAAAAGGATTATTATCAGGGTTTTCATACATAGAACCTGCATACATTGAATTCATCATTCCATATTCATTGTAGTACATTTCTCTATTCATTTTTTCACGGTCATACAGATAGGTGAAAGCATATCGAACCCGTTTGTCATCAAATGGCCATTTTCTCATATTAAAATAATATCCTGAAGTTCCTGCAGGTTTTTCTGAAAATATTCTCTGTTTTTTTATCCACCCATTTTGAATGGCTTCATAGTCAGTTTCTTCAACCCAAACCCTTGCCTGACTCACTCGATAAAAATCCTGTTCACCTTTTTTAAATTTTTCATATTCTAACGCTGTATTGTCTTTCACAACAGACACTTTTATTTTATCAAAATTGTTCACATATTTATTCATGGGATCGTTTGAAGCCCAATAATCGCCCCGGCGAACCAAGGTAAATGATTCTTGATTTCGAATCAAGTCCTCAGGAATTACGTAAGGTCCTGTTCCGGTTATCATGGAGAAAGAAAACTCTTCGAGAAAAGCTGTTCCGTCAAGGTCTTTTAAGATATGATTAGGCAGTAAAGCCATGGTGCTGAAATAAAGAAAATTTCTCCAGTTGATTGTTTTTGCTTTCACTGAAACGATGTATTTACTTTCCGCAACCGGTCGTTCAAATTTTCCAAAAGATAGTTGTTCGCTGGGCGTTAAAATAGTTTCATCCATTCTCAAATCCCATGTTGCAACAACATCGTCTGCGATTACCGGCATTCCGTCTGACCATCGGGCATCCGGATTAATTCTGAATTTAAAGGTAAGTTTATCATCGGAAATAGACCAATGTGTTGCCAAACTTGGCACAAATTCAAGAGTTGCAGGATGCTGGGTTAACAATGCTTCATAACATAATGCGAAAATAATTCGACTATTGATCATTTGGCTGGAATTTTGTCCGATGATTCTCATGGTTCGTGGAAAATTGCTATGAATATAATTGAGCGTCCCACCTTTTTTTGCCCGTGG
Organism: uncultured bacterium; assembly: GCA_964606925.1. Classification (GTDB taxonomy): domain Bacteria; phylum Fidelibacterota; class Marinisomatia; order Marinisomatales; family AB-629-J13; genus AB-629-J13. The sequence goes on along the minus strand of CAZSIH010000015.1, from coordinate 10,732 downwards.
ATCTCCAAAAAACGTGCCGTCTTTTTCGGAATGGATATAGGTTTGATATCCGAATTTTTCTGCAAACCGTTCAAATCCGTACCCACCTTCTTCCGCAGGAGTTACAGTATCCTGATTTTTAATTGTTACATTGTCTGATGAATTTGAACCGGATTTTTTTTCTCCACCCCCGCATCCTATAATTAAAAATACGGTTAAATAAATTGAATTAATAAACCATCGTTTGTTTTTCATAAATAATCCTATGAATAGTTGAGTTGTGATAAATGAAACAAAATCTGTTAAATTTTGGGTTAGAAGTTAGGTTACTCATCCCTATTCAATAATAAAAAACCCCGCAATGAAGCGGGGTTTTAAAATTGAGTATTTTTAAATTAAAATCCTTTAATCTGTCCGGATTTTTTATACAATTGCCAGACAATATGCCAACCCAAGACAATCATTACCGCAAGGGTCAAACCAGTGACGCCCCAGAATTTATCAGAAAATACAACAGTGTGTTCATTTATCATGGTCCAAATCAATGGAACTGACATATATGTATTATGTTTGGATCGCAATCCTGCTAATGCCAGCAATTCTCCATCCGGAGCTTCACCGTTTTTGATTGATGTAATAATAGATTTCTGTGCCGGCCAAATCCTAAACCATACGTTGAATGCCATCATGGTTCCAAACATGGCGCCTATGTGAATATTAAAAGCACGATAACCAAACTGGCCAAATTGAATCATGAGGTATTCAACGCCAATAATCAGTAATAAACTAATAATAGTAATAATTCTAATATTTATGGTTGAAAATTTTGAATAAATGAAATCGTAAACAAAAACTGCCAAAAAGGTCACAGCGATCATAATGTGAGTCCATTTATTAACCGTACCGTCTGAATCTGCCATCATGCTGCCTTCTTCGCCTGTCATTCCCATACCTAAACTTCCACTCCAAAAAATGACATACAGCAAAACAAGACCTGTAATCCACGTCCATGCTGCTCCCCAACGGAAAAAGTACAATGTTCTTGGCATAAGTTCCGGAACAACCTTCTTTTTAGTGTCGGCATCAAGCGTACCTGCTACATGACCGTTTATCCAGTTGAAAAAATATAACAGTCCGATCCATATAATTCCCGCAATGATGTGCAGCCATTTAAAAATGGGATGAATGAGTTCCATAATGTTCTCCTAAGTTAAGTATTTTGGTAAAATATTGAGGGAGAATTTAATCCCCCTCAACTTTATTTGGTTACAAAGAATCAGAATGAGATGACAGGTAGGACGATACACCTTCCGGTGATTCTGCCATGGCATCTTTACCTTCCTGCCAACCAGCAGGACAAACCTCTCCGTGATTCTGATGGTGAGCTAATGCGTCCACCATTCGGAGCATTTCATCTATGTTCCTTCCTAATGGCAGATCGTTGATCACAGCATGCCTGACCGTTCCCTCTTCATCAATAAGGAATGATCCACGTACAGCGATGGCTCCGCCTACCGTCGTTTCCATTTCGTCTTCTTCCGTGATAACGGTTGCCGGTGTTGCACCCATCAATACATCAAATGCTCTTGCTACTGATTTATCAATATCAGCGATGATAGGATATTGAACATTTCCGATTCCGCCATTATTCACATCGGTATTTTTCCATGCATGGTGTGTCCACTTTGAATCTACAGAACATCCGATAACCTGAACATTCCGTTTTTGGAATTCACCCAATCTCTTATCAAATGCAATGAGTTCGGTTGGGCACACAAATGTAAAATCCAACGGATAAAAGAAAAGAACAACCTTTTGTCCTTTATAGTCAGATAAACTAATGTCTTTAAATGAATTATCCGGCATAATGGCTGTTGCTTTTACATCTGGCGCCGGTTGAGTTACTAACATTTTTAATTCTCCTTATATGTTATGATAAATAAGTCTTCCCTAAAAACCATTTTTAGAATTGACTCATTAATGCTTGTTACAAATTCCTTCCAAGATCAGGGATGAACTTTGAACTTCAAAATTGTAATTATCCTGAACTTTTTTTTTCAAGTTTTTCGGCATGATTTCCACATCATAAAGTGTGTGGCATTCCGTACATCTTAAATGGTCATGACTTTTTATGTTTCCGTCATAGCGAAGCACATTACCATCCTGCAGTACATGAATCAGGTCCTCTTCAGCCAACTGATTTAAATTTCGATACACCGTTCCCAGACTGATATTCGGGATATGCTTCCTGGATTCGTCATATACCCAATCTGCTATGGGATGACAATTTGTTTCTGATACGATTTTGTAAATTACTTCTCTTTGCCTGCTGTATCTCATAAAATGATTTAATAAAGGTGGCGAAGATACATATTATTAGTAATAATTCCTATTATTATTTAAAACTATCAAAATAAAATATTCAAATAATGTAAATTGCCTGCATAATTTTTAACAATTAACCAAAGGAATATTAAAATGGTAGAATTTACATGTGAACATTGTGGTATGGGAGTAACAGGAATGAGTTGTGCAAAATGCGGAAAGGAATTAGTCCACGATCATATCACAAAAGATGATGGGTCACAAGTTGGAGTAGCCAAATGTCCGGATGGTTGCGGGATGATCAAATCTCCCATGTGCTGTGGACACGACATGAGTTGTTCGATGAATTAACGATACATAATTTTCCAAATATAAATAATATCGAGCTTAAAAGGATCGGTTGCATTCATTATAGTATTGTAGTTCAGGTGTGAATTTATGATTTGTAAATACCTCAGGACACATGTGAGTGTGATATCGTTCTTCATTAAAATGGATTGTGTTTTCATCATCCACCAAATAATGTATATGACCGTTCTGAGCGTCAAATCCTAAGTCATCGGGTGTATCTCCATTTAACTCAGTACATCCTAAAATAACTGTCCCATCACACATAATTCCATAGACCTCAATCTCACCTGATCCGGGAACGGTTGTTTCTATAATTCCCTGATGTTCTAACACTTCCAGCGGCCCTTTTGAGGTAGTGTGGTAGTGGTACATCCCTGTCATTTCCGGATGACCACTATAATAATCAAAACTAAATTTTTCAGCTTCAATATCATCTCCAGGCGCCGCAAGGGGATTGAACATTGCCACACCATTCAACGCTGACCCAATCACACCCATATTATATTCGTTAATATCATTTCCCACGACTCCATCTACACTAAAATCTGTTATATCAATTTCATTTTGAATTGGATCTATAGGAATGGAGATCTCAATGTTATGGGACAAAATACTATTTGGATTTAAATAATACCCTACACCCTGACTTTCGAATTCAATATGATTTGGGTGTGAATCAGAAAAATACCAACTGAGGTAGGGTGGAATACCATCAGTGGAAATAATAACTTGATCATTATTCACCTCAATATCCACACATTTAAAATATTTCCGGAAAAATGTAGGTGCGTCTTCGTTGATATCCTCTTCGCAGTTTGCCAATGTTATTTCTTCATCGGGAATAATATCCTCGCCTAATGTTGGTGGTTCTTTTTTATCTTCGCAGGAGAGAAAAATAAATATCAAAGTGAGACTTGAGATTAATTTTATTGACGGTTTCATTATTATCCTATTTTGATTCGTTTAAGTCCTGAAAATTACGTATGAGGTAATCTTGGATTCAATAATTTGTCAATATCTCCAATTGAGATTAACATTAGGAAAGGGGACTAATTCAGGTGGTCGGTTATCATAAATTCTAACCATGGTATTTAGTCCGGCATTTATGTATAATTTTTCAGTGATGCTCTTTTCTGCACCTAATGAAACAAAAGGAGCACCAAACATTCCTCCCATACCGGCAACACCCATAATGGACATAACGGAATATAGATGAATGGGAGAATCGTTCAAATAATATTTCCAACCGACAGCTGCTGTATTCATTGCTACCAATGTACCGGCTCCAATAAAAAATTCGTGTTTATCTATAATCTTCAGAGTGTGGGCATACCCAATGAGACTCATACCTGTTTTATGATCCAAGAATCCCACAGAAATATATTTATCTTTTTCCGGTTTATTTTGCCCTTCTGCAAAATTAAACTGAATTAAACATATTAAAATAATTAGAAAATATTTTTTCATTAATTGCTCCTTAGAAAAATAAAAGACTTAAACTGAAGTTCAATTTACACAAAAAACAATTTCACATTCACCATTCAAAAGGACCATCCACCAACTTCCATAAATACCAACAGGCGATTGTGCGATAGGGTTTCCAAATTTCAGAATTTTCAATCATGAATTTTGGATGGGGAAGTTCCTCCAAATTAAACATTATTTTAAAACCTTTTTGAATACCCAAATCATTTGTAGGAAGAACATCCATCCGATTTAAAGTGAACATGAGAAACATATCAATCGTCCACGGTCCGATACCTTTCACTTGGATTAATTCATCTCTGATCTCATCATCGGGGAAATCTGAATACTTATCAAAATGTAATTTTCCATTCGATGAAGCTATTGCAATTTCTTTTACATACGTTGTTTTTTGGTTTGAAAGTCCGATGGATCTGTACGTTTCATCCGGTATGCTCATAATATGCTTTTCAATGGGAAAAACACCATGGTTAAATAATCCAATAAACCGATTGTAAATGGCAGAAGCTGATTTTCCTGACAATTGCTGGTAAATTATGGAACGGACAAGTGACTTTAGAAAATTTGTTTCCGGCTCATAATTCGGTTTACCAAACTGTTCAATCAATAATTTGAATCGTTCATCAGATTTTGATAAATGTGTAAGAGCATTTTCAAAGATTTTGGATTGATTCATTATAAATATTAAAAAATAATTCCGTTTCCTAAATGGGAAATGATTTAATCTTTAGCATATGCTAAGTTGCAAAGTAGCGGTGAAAAAAATGAAAAAACAAATATTATCTAAGGATTAGATATTATCCTATCATTACATTGGCATTGAGTAAACCCCTGTGTATTTCCCCAGGGGAAAAGGTGGGATTGGAATATGAATTCCTGTGACTTTCTCATCTGTAACAGGGGATAATTAAAGTGGGGTCTTTTAATATTGATAGAATGTATAATTTCTTACGATTAATCCAAACCAAAGCAATAATATAAAACACTTTTCTTCTTAGCACCTTTGCGATGATGAGTTATTCAAACTAAGAAACAACCGGTGTGACTTTTATCTTTATTTTTTTGTGGGCGGGATTGGTTATGGTCAAAGAATTATTTTTTTCCATATCAACCTTGATCTGTTGTCCATCAAACGCATCCTGAATTGAAAAAGAACCCAATCCCTTTAATGATTCTGAATCCCATGACAATGTAATATTACTTGACGGTGGAAAGGCAATATCTATATCCCATATATGTTCCGTTAGATCCTGTTTATCTCCTTTTACTATTTGTGAATAATACCGTTCTCCCTCCCACCATAAGGCAGCGTCGAAAAATACAGGTGGCGGAGGTGGTGGTGCGTACTTGTCAATCCCATGATCGTAACCATCTGTGGCTGTGGGAGAAAAACCAAAGGACAGATCGTAAGATACGTTTCCGGTTCCCACGTTCACAACCACACTAAAATTCGGATTCTTCTTATTTTGTTGTTTTTCACAGGAATAAAAGATAAATACAACAAATATAATAATTAGTCTCATAATTCAATTTACCTCATTTCAATTTATCTACAAAGTGGTGGCTAAACAAAAAACCATCCCGGTGTGAGACTTAATTAAACCAGACGCCATATCCCTGATTTCGAAGTTCCTTTCCCAGCATGTCTTCAATTTCTTCAGCATCCTTTCTTGTGGGAATCGGGTTGTACTTGTTGTACAGGTCCGGTCTAAGTTTTAGACCATATTGCTGAGCGTATTTATTTGACTTATATCCTTCTTTATGCTGCTCAAATCTGAGTGTGGGTCTTCTTGCCGATTGCCCTACATATACACAATGATTTCCTTTTATGTATTTTGGATTTTTAATACGAAATTTTCGTTTTTCTGCAACGACTAAGTCTAATTCTATCACATATACATAGTATTTTTTCATTGGCTAAATTTACCCCATCCCCACTTTTTTACAAAGAGGTGTATATTGTCATTTTCACTGAGGAGGGAATCCGGTAAATAAACATAGTTGAAATTCGATTTAAGATTAGCGGTAAATGAAAGATTTCTGGATATTTGGCTGGGCTGGGTTTGGAATTATTAATTTGTTAAAATCGATTGTTGAAATTGCACGGTACAACAGACATTCTTGTCTGTTGATTTACAGGCAGGAATGCCTGTAATACGAGTTTACTTCAGGAACACCTTCCATCTACACTTGCATTTTTCTGGATAATAAGATTTAAAGTAGATGGAAAATCCGATTAATTTTACAACTTTCCCAAAACCCCTCAGAGGGGAAGCTGGAAGCGGAATGAGTTTTTGTCATTCCTTCGAAGGAAGGAATCCAGTAAATTATACAATGCCTCATTCCAATACCTATTATGTTTATTTATTAGCAAGCAAACGAAATGGAACTCTTTATACCGGTGTAACAAATGATTTAGAAAGAAGAATATTTGAGCATAAAAATGGCATTGCAAGTAAATTCACAAAAAAGTATAAAGTGTACAAATTGGTTTATTATGAAGAAACAGATGATGTTTCATATTCAATACAAAGAGAAAAACGAATCAAAAAATGGAAAAGAGCATGGAAAATAAAATTGATAGAAGAACTGAACCCAAATTGGGAAGATTTATCGAAAGAGTGGTTTGAGTAAATTGTTTTTGGATCCCTGATCAAGTCAGGGATGACAGTAATGGTGGTGTTGTCCTTCCTAAGGAAGGAATCCAGTAAACAATCACAGTTGAAATCCCAACTATGAAAAGCGGTTTTTAATCATTCTCCGTTTTTTCCACTATTTTTAACAAAAAAATAAGATCCCCTACTTTATCAATTCAAACGACTCTGTTTTAAACCGACCATCCACAATTTCACCTTTCACCCGCGCAGTGCGGACTGTACTGCAGAATCCATCATCTGCATGTGCATCGCCATGGTCATCTATCTTGGTTCCCTCAACAAAATAAGATTTTCCATTCATTCGCACAGCTAAATCACAGCCTGATTTTTCTGTCATGTTAAACTGACACTGCCCACATGCGGCTTCTACTATTTGGATTTTAGTCTCCTTTGTACATGAAAGTAAAACTAACATTAGTACGACAAGATAATAAAACTTTTTCACAGGAGCACCTACTTCAACAGCACCATCTTCTTGGTCTGTACAAACTCTCCTGCCTGAATCTGGTAGAGGTAGACTCCAGCACTTACAGGTCTGCCCATTGAGTCTGTAGCATCCCATTGTACTGATTTGAATCCAGCTTGTTGTGAGGTGTTGACAAGTTGGGTTATTTCTCTGCCAAGCATATCATAAATGCTCAGAGTCACCAATGCATCTGCTGGAAGGTCATACCTGAGTGTCGTAATTGGATTAAAGGGATTGGGGTAATTCTGGTGTAGGGTGAAATCATTGGGAAATATAGTCCGTTTTGTCAATAATAATACCGATACAGAACTATGAATAACAATCGCATCATCACACATGACAAACTCTTCTCCGCTTCCAGTGTTGAATAGTACCCACTCCGCTTCCTCTTCAATCAAGCTTGCACCTTCATAATGGATCGTTAAAGGATAATGATCATTCCGGATAAGTATCTCACCGCCATTGTCAGAATATTTCAGGTCACCTGTAAAACGGACATCAAAGGCTCCTGGAGGCGGTACTGGTGGCAGGGTGTAGCTTAATGGATACTTATTGATCATAGACCGTCCTACCAGTAGGGTGGCTACGTATCCTTTGCTGTTTGAAAATACAAGTTTATCACCATCTGAAATATCCATATCCATACCACTGGAAACCTTTGTTGATTGCCTTGTCCCAGATAAGTATACTGATCCGTCTGCATTTGCCCTGACCCAAAATCCCAGTCCCGGAATTAAATAATCAGTCTGAAAATAGCTTCCATTAAAACCATAAAATGTATTTTCAATGAGGATTCCGTCTGGATCGATGATATCGTCAGTATAGGCCATTCCGGAAATGCCGGACATGAGATTCCATCCTTCATTCACTGCAACGAATGTTTCACCAAACTGGGTACCTTCAACGGAAACAATGCCGTCTTCTGGAAATCTGATCCAGTAGCCAATACCCGGAACCAGGTACTCTTCCAGGGTGTAACCATCTCCAAAGGAAAAAAGTGTTTGTTCGATCGCATCAGGAAATATAGTGTTGTATGAGGCATCTTCCACGTTCACAGGCAGTCCCACCAGATTCCAGTCTTCCAAATAAAATATCTCAACCAACTGTGGTCCGGTGTTCTGATGAAAATAATAAGCTCCCATATCCGTCACTGTACTGTCCGGATCAAATGGCGAGTCCGGATCTCCGGAATCAATGCAGGGCGAGTCTGCCTGCAGATGGTAGTCGCCGTTTTCCTGGTCTGCAAACAATGGGTCAAGTTCAATATTGCCATCTCCCCAAACAACATTTCCCATTCCGCTGGTCCCGATGGCATCCATTCCACCTTGAATATCCGAATAAGAAACGGTGAAGGTCCCCCAATTTTCAAAATCATGGAAGTGCACTTCATAATCCAATTCGTCATTCCATAGAATGGAGTTGCTCAGGGTCAAATTGGATCGGAAAAGATAAATGCTTCCAGCACTGTTTTCTGCTGAATTATCCCCAAGTGTAATTTTGTTCATTATAGCATCGCAGTCGGTGAAGGCAATGCCTCCGCCGTCCACTCCTGACGAATTATTATGGATGAACATCCTTTCGATCTGCGGATCCGATTCCTGAAACAGCATTCCCCCGCCTCCTGCATCAAAAGCACCGTATGTCCAGTTGTCTGTCAATGATACGTTTCTGAAATTACTATTGTTATTGAGTCCAAATATGCCACCGCCGCCCGCCGCTGAGTTTTCGTAAACGATCACATTTTCAACAAGGGAATTGGATAAATACAGGGCAAGTCCACCACCGACACCTATTGTACCGGTATGGTTGTTATAAATTTTTAGATCCTGAAGTGTAGGATTCGCTTCATAGCAGAATATTCCGCCACCGTATCTTGGTACCAAGAGAATTGTCCCGGTCCCATTTACAATGGAAAAGCCTTTTAACACAGCAGAAGGATCCTCTCCGTTTTCGAAAAGCACAACGCTTCCATTCTGGTTTCCGTCTATCACCGTTTGTGAAATGTATGACGTATCACCCGTGGTTATGAACAACGAACCCACCACGATGTTTTTACCGCTGAAATTTATATTTTCAGGATAAATCCCGGGATCCACCAGAACAGTATCCCCGTCACTGGCAAAATCAATGGCAGACTGAATATCCGGGAAATCACCTGGAACGTGGATCACAGTGGACGGCGGTACAGAATCGGTGATCAACTTCATGAGAAAAACATTGAATTCCTGATACAGTCCTGTCATACCGGCAATGATATAGCCGCCGTCAGCGGTGGGTTGAATTGAAAATGCAATATCCCAAACGTCCCATCCGGGTCCGCTCCTGTACACCTGCGTCCAAACTGAATCTCCCTGGGCATCTGTCTTCATAATCCAGGCATCAAACCCTCCTTCATCTGTGGTGAGTACCCCTGCAAAAGCAAATCCTCCGTCCGGTGTTTCTACAATTGAAGATGCAGCATCAGCCTGGGCAAGACCAAAAGTCTGCTCCCACATTAGACCTCCTTCATCATCAACCCGAATCAAATATACATCGTCATTACCGTTGCCGTAGGATTCCGTCTGTCCAGCAATGATGTAACCTCCTGAGGAAGATTCTGCAACGGAAAGACTGAGATCGGTCTCCACCCCTCCAAACGTATTGGACCATAGCATCTCTCCCTGCATATCCGTTTTTATCAGGAACACATCATCACTTTCTGCACCGAAGGATTGGGTGGAACCGGTAATGATGATACCGCCATCAAAAGTGAACTGTGCCCATTGGGCATCTTCATCCAACGGTCCTCCGTAGGTTTCGTACCACATCAGATTCCCTTCCAAATCAATTTTCAACAATAGAATATCACTCCCTCCGTGACCATAGGAGAATGTTTCCCCGACGATGATGTACCCTTCTCCGGGAATTTCTCCGATCCACTGGCTGTCATCATAATCTACTCCACCGTAGGTTTCAGACCAAAGGGTCTCTCCATTTCCATTTGTTTTGATGATGTAAACATCACTGTCCCCGGCACCAAAGGATGTAGTTCGACCTGCGGTGATGAAACCGCCGTCAGATGTCTGCTGAATTGCCCGTGCTTCTTCCCAGCCGGTGCCTCCGTAGGATTGTGACCAAAGCAAATCCCCGTTCTCATCGGTGCGGAGCAGATACACATCATAAAGTCCCGCACTGTAGGACATGGTGAGTCCCCCGATAACGTACCCGCCGTCTGCAGTTTCTCTGACGCAATGCCCTTCATCCCAACTGCTACCTCCATAGGTTTGTACCCAATTTAATTCCGGTTGGGCTTGTAAAGATCGAAAATTAAATATGTACAGTAAACATACTGCAAAAAATCGAAACGATTCCAATAGCTTCATATAGGAAATTACCCCCATTGAACTGTAATAAAAAACCCCGAAGGTAAATTCGGGGTTTTTTGAATTAATAGTTTTTCATTGCATCAATTTACCCCATCCCCACTTTT